>CAKUXU010000001.1 GCA_934700635.1 uncultured Eubacteriales bacterium
CAAATAAACATCATAAAGTGAAACTATATACTCTGAATTTAATTTTTTATAAATCCTTTCACAAGCATCCATATCCGAAACAATAGGATTTGCTATTACTTTTATATACCAATCTAGTCCTTCTGCGGTTACACCGTTATAAGTATGATTTATTTTTGCAACCTTTTCATGAAGATTTTCAAGCACATAATAATTGCTGACCTGAGATTTTTGATACTCTTCAAGACTATTGTAATCTCTGGTAGCTTTTATTATTTTTTCGAAGTCTTCGTCGTTTGAGATATCTTGAGGTAAGGAGTTAATATCATCTATTAAATTTGCCACCTTGGATTTTTCAATTCCTGTTACAGTAACTGTCTTACCTTCTTGAACATTTTCAATTGTATAAAAATTTTCATTATTTGGAGATATCTCTTTATTTCCAAGCATTACTTTAATAGAAGATCCTTCGTAAGCAGTATAAAGCTTTACACGAAAATAAAAGTTACTACCATGCTCAACTTCATTTTCGCCTGTTATAATTTTGCCGGACAAATTATAAAATTCTATACCCTCATCTTTAGTAAGAGTGACATTATATTTATTTTTGTTTACATTACCAACTTGTATAGTTACGTCTTCCATAACATTTTGTATGAGATATCTTCCATTTGCAAGCTTTTGAACTTTAGTGTTACTTTGATTTCCATTATTAACGATAATATAAGCTCCTTGAAGAGAATCAGAATAAGCATCATCTATATTTATCGAAAATTCATAGTTATTCATGTAATTTATTTTAGTTTTACCTGAAATAACAAATCCGTCTCCACTTAAATAAGTCACGCCGTTAATAGGTTTAAAATCTATTGTATACACCAATGAATCCACATTTTCAACGCTTATTTTATATCCTTCTTTTATGTTTTTAATAGTATAATTACCGCTCGAATCTTTAGAAAGAGCACTTGAAACACCACTTGAAGAAACAGCTTGAACAGCAAAATTATTTCCAAGAGAGTATCCTGGCCTTGCCTTAACATTAAATGAATAGCTTTCTCCGTAAATTACTTCTACAGTTCCTTCTAAAGTTTCTGAAGACCCACTTATAAATTCAGCTTGCTCACTCTTTGAAAAATTCAGAATATATCTATTTAAAGTTAAATTTTCAACTTTAACTTTCATATTTTTTTCTACATAAACTATTTTGTATTTACCTGAATTACTGTTTAAAGTTTCAATGTAGTTGTCATTACTGTCGTAAAGATTAACTTTTAAATCTGAATTACTGCATTTTTCTTCCAGAACAACTGAAAACTCGGCGCTTTCCCCATGCTTTACTTTAATTTCATTTACATTTTTATTTTCTTCTCCGCTTTGGTAAGTAACAGTTGTGGTACTTTCTTGTGAAGATCCTGAAGCACCAACAGTTGCACTTGAGATAAGCGAGATGGTATATTCATTTTTTTCTGCTATAAAACTTACATTAATCTCAGCTGACCCTAAATTATATATATCATAAATAACATATCCTGAGACTTGTCCTTCAGTAGAAATTTCACAGTATTCATAATCTTCTTCAATGCTACCGTTTAAAATTTTAACGTCTTTTTTCACTGTATTCAAATCGTAGCCATTATTGACTTTAACTGCAACATGAAAGCTTCCAGAAGCAGTCCACATACCACTTAACGCATCTTCGCCTATTTCTTTTGTTCCGGGATCATAAGAATAATATTTAACGCTGTCATTCGTTATAAAATTAAGAACAGCGGTTTCATTTTTATCTTTAACATAATCAGCCGTCAAATTTTCTGTTATATTTTCCACTTTAAATGTTATTCCATCCGAAAGCAAAGAAACTTCAGTTATACTTTTTTGGGATTTATCGGAATTTTTCATAAAAAAGATTTTATCTTCAAGCTCGTTTATTTCATCTGCATCATTAAAATTACCCTGAATTTTAAATCTTAGACTTCCAAGATGATTTACCGAAATAGTTCTTCCTTCAAGATCTTTTACAGAAATATCATCGGAAGCATTTGAATCTTCACTTAAATTGTAAATTTTAATATCATTTTCTTTAAAGCTTTCACCTATTGTAACTTGATATGTTTTTATAGAAATTCCGTCAATAAGCAACTCAACATAACTTCCTTTTTCTTTCAAAGCTTGCTTTACAGTAGTTTGATTATCGGAGCAAATAGAATTAAATGAAAAACCAAATCTATACTTGCCATCAGAGGAATAGTTTAAATTTTGTTGAAGTGAATAATCCTTTTTATTTTTATCAGCTCCGAAAAAGTTAAGAGTAAAGCTGAGCTTTCCTTCGGGTAAAACCTGGTACCCATTAGCAACTTGCACACCGAACTGATAGCATTTATTGCCAGAAGAATTTAAATTAAATAAACTTTGACTGCTATCTTCTAAGCCTTTGTAAAAAATATTTTCTGAATTATACAAATTATCATAATTTTCTAAATTATCAGACTCTCTGAAATAAATTTCAATTCCTTTTCTTGCATCATCAGATCCAAATTCAATAGTTCCGTTTCTAAAAGAAGAGCTAAGTTCATAAATTGTAAAAGTAATATTATCTTTAATTTCTTTTACAGTTATCTCAATGGCCGAACTATACGCAGAAGAATCAAAATCTTGTACATTAATTGCCGAAATATTTTCCACACCTGGGAAATAAATATTTATATTTTCGGAATCAAGATCTTCATAAGGACTGTCCTTTTTCAAATACATTCTAAAAACAAAATTTTCCCCGTAAACAGCAGACTTTTCAAACTTTTTAAACAGGTTATCTCCCCCTGTGGAGTAAGAAAGCTCTCCATTATGTTCAAACACCAAATATTTTGAATGCGGAGAATAATTGCAAGTAAATGATACATCAAATTTTTTCTTTTCTATTCCACTTACAACTATATCTAGATCTTTGTCTGTTTTCCATACTGAGCCATCACTGCTTTCTGTTTTTACAACATAAGCATTTCCTGCCGACAAACTTTGAGTAAAATAAAAATCACTACTCGATTTTTCATTTGTTATAAGTGGAGTATTTCTTTGAGTATCTGCGGCATCATATGCATTTATTACAATTGTGTCCTTTATTGATTTATAAGCGTCTCCAATAATATATTGAAATGAAATGGAATCATCTCCACTAACAACCATTCCGTCGTTCAAATTTGTATCAGACGAAGAGTCCGTTCCGACTAACTGAAATTTTATCATATCTTTTTCTAAAGCATTTCCATTTTCATCTAAAAATCTAACTGCATACAGTTTAATAAAAACATTACTGAGTGAAATAGTTATATCTTCCGTAATTTCGGCATCATCTGCGAATTTTATTTCTATATATTCCCCCATGGAATCTTTTTTTATTTCATAACTTCCTTGAACATTGTTACAAATTATTTCAACAGAGGTTTTTTCATCACCATTTTTTGAACGAAAACTATATCCTTTAACAGGTCTTATTCTAAAACTCAAAAGTTTTTCTTGAGCAGATTTTTCCAATGAAAATTGGTCAATAAAATTATTATCTCCCCTAATGTCGGTTGATTCTTCAATTCCATCACTGTTTACAGAATAAATATTAACTCTAGATCCTTGATTTTCCTGAGTTTTAAAAGTTAAAGTATATTTATTTTTTTCTATTCCTGTAACCAAAAAATTTTTATCTTCATTTATATTTCCCAAATTAAATTTATAAAAAGTAGCTGTTTGACCGTCTTCACTGCTTACTTCTTCCCCTAACATTGATGAATCATAATCTCCGAATCTAAATTTTCCATTTGATTTACTATAAATTGAATCATTTTTAATTCTTAGGTAAAAAGTTACATTTTCCATATCGCTCAATACAGGAAGTTCAAATCCATTTTTTTCGGTACTATAATCCAGTTTAGAAATACCTTCTCCGGTTAAAACATAATTTCCATTTTCATTTGAATAAGTAGGTTTAAAATCATCTCTTCCTCCTGTATATGCATACACTTCCAAATCATTTGCAAAATCACTTTCACTCATTATGTCAGAACTTCCATTAGAAACCGCTACATAATATTTTTTCTTCATACCCTTCACTGTAATGTTCATTTCTTCATTTGAATAAGTTTCTCTTTCCAATATATAAACATAACATTTCCTTCCGGTATCGTCTGTTTTAACTTCCACTCTAGTCAAAGTACCGACCCCTGAATATTCAATTTCCATGTTTTCAAGTTCGTACTCTTCTTTATTTACACATTCAAAAAAAAAATATACTTGACCCGCTTCAACAAACCTTTCTGGAATATCACATTCAAATCTGTTTTCTTCACTGTTGAATACAGCAGTTGTAAAATCACCGTCTTGGTCAATATTCTGTGATCTACATGCCTTCACCTGCATAGACAAATCATTAATATTTTCACCGCTAATATACATTTTATAGTCTTTTACAACTATCGCAGTCTTAACTGATGCACCGGACAAATTATCGGCGGCGTGTACAGTATTCCCAAGCTTTTCATTTTGAACTTTGTCAACGAGTATTACTATGGATGTAATTGAAGATTTTATTTCTCCGAAATAATTTTGCTCGTCATAAATGGTTATATGAAAGTTATTTTCTTTATCGGATGATATTTCAGAAGAAACTTGTCTCGATTTTCCATCCAAAATCGTGAAAGCATTGACTTGCTTAACACGATAAGACTCAAAATCACCATTCATACTCAAATCAAATTCAATTTTTTCGCCATAATTAATTTTATTTTTAAAATCAGAAACAAAATCTTTGAAATCTATCTCTTTACCGTCCGAACTTATAACCTGCGGATAAGCAATATCAAGAGTTTTCAAATTGACTGATTTTATTTTAATATTGGTATCTGAATTAACAGATTCAATATGCCATTTGAAAAAGCCTTCATCATCAATTTCAGCTTTTTCATTTTCAAGACCTTGTGCATAAAGAGTATATTTTCCATTTTCGTCTTTTTCTGCTTCAAATCCTTCTTCAAGTTTAAGTTTAATTTCTACAGGTTCTCCACTATTAACTGAAATTTTAGTTCCTTTAAGAGATTCAAACTTGTTGTTACTTTTTAAAATTTCAATATCAGCTACTTCATTTATATTTTTTTCTATAGAATCTATTTCAAAATTCAAATTATAAGTAGTTTTTCCAAAAGTCTTAAAAGCAAAAATCGCTACTACTAAAAATACTCCTAAAACAATAATAAATAAATTTCCGCCATGCGAAATAAAATTTTTCTTGGGACCTGATTTTTCACTAACATATTTCATAATAAAACCACCATTCTATACATAAAATTTTGATTTGATGAATTAAAAATGATTACTTTTATTTATTTTGTGAAGATTATATCATTTAAAACATTTTTTTTCAATATATTTATGAAATAAAAATAGTAAATTTTATTTATTTAAAATCAAATATATAAAATTAACAGCCACTCTTTTTTAGAGAAGCTGTTTAATTAATTTAAAATATTCCTACTGTTTTACCGTTTTCATCTATATCTATCTGATTTGCTGCTGGAGATTTTGGAAGTCCTGGCATACGCATAATATTACCAGTCAGAACAACTATAAATCCTGCACCGTTCAAAAGATTGATATCTCCTACATTGATGTTAAACCCCTTTGGAAATCCAAGCTTAGAAGGGTCATCAGAAAGAGAATACTGAGTTTTTGCAATGCAAATAGGTAAGTTTGCTTTTCCAAGTATTTCTATTTCTTTTATTTTCTTTTCTGCTTGAGGGGTATAAATAACCCCTTCAGCACGATAAATTTCTTTGGCAATTTTTAGAATTTTTTCTTTTATTGATAAGTTTAAAGAGTAAATAGGATAGAAATCAGATTTTTTTTCACAAAGTTTGCAAACCTTTTGAGCTAAATCAACAGCTCCGCTTCCTCCTTTTGAAAAAGAATCGGAAATAGAAAACTCACATTCTTTACTCAAACAAAAACTTTTTACTTTTTCAATTTCTTCTTGTTTATCTCCATCGAAATAATTTAAAGCAACTACCACGGGTACTCCGAATTTTTTCATATTCTCTATATGGACTCCAAGATTTTGAAGACCGTTTTTTAATTCAGAATTCTTTTCTTGACCACTGTTGTATTTGAGAGATCTCAAGGTTGAAACAATCACAATGCAATTTGGTTTCAATTTTGCTAGTCTGCATTTTATATCTAAAAATTTTTCGGCACCTAAATCAGCGCCAAAGCCTGCTTCGGTAACACAGTAGTCACCAAGCTTAAGAGCAAGAGAAGTCGCACGCACGGAATTGCAACCATGTGCAATATTTGCAAAAGGTCCTCCGTGAATTAATGCCGGTGTTCCTTCCAAAGTTTGAACTAAATTAGGCTTTAAAGCATCTTTTAAAAGAACAGTCATAGATCCGTTTGCTTTTAAATCCTTTGCATATACAGGCTTTGAATCATAAGTATAGCCAACAAGTATTTCACCTAACTTGATTTTCAAGTCATTTAAATCTTTTGCAAGGCACAGTACAGCCATAATTTCAGTTGCAACAGTTATTACAAATCCATCTTCTCGAATAACACCATTTACTTTTGAACCCAGCCCAACAATTATATTTCTAAGGCAACGATCATTAATATCAAGGCAACGTTTTGTTAAAATGTTTTTCGGATCTATATTAAGAATGTTCCCTTGATGTATATGATTGTCAATCATAGCGCACAAAAGGTTATTAGCAGAAGTAATAGCATGCATATCTCCTGTAAAATGAAGATTTATATCTTCCATAGGAACAACTTGAGAATATCCTCCTCCAGTTGCCCCACCTTTTATGCCAAACACCGGTCCTAAGGAAGGTTCCCTTAAAGCAATAATCGTTTTTTTATTTATTTTATTCATTGCTTGACCAAGCCCTATAGTCACTGTAGTTTTACCTTCTCCCGCAGGAGTAGGGTTTGTTGCAGTCACAAGAATAAGCTTACCTGATTTTTCATTTTCTAATCGTTTATAAATATTTTCATTTATCTTTGCTTTATAATTTCCATAAAGCTCAAGCTCTTCTTCTTTTATTCCGACTTTCTTTGCAATATCTGAAATTTTCTGAATTTTAACGTTATTTGCAATTTCAATGTCCGTCATTACTATACCTCCGGTTCATGATTTTCACTTGAGAATACAATACTTTTAAGAAAAATTTTTGATTTAAATCCCCCGCGTTCTTCCAATTTATTTTTTCTTGCTTTCTCAATTTCTTCAAAAGATATACCTAAACTTTCCGCAAGTTCGTAAAAAACTTCAAGCACGTCTGCCATTTCTTCAACTTCATCATTTCGAGCCGATGCATTTTTGACCTCATTTGATTCTTCTACCAACTTTATTTTAAGTTCTTCTATAAAAGTATTTTGATCTAAAATTTCTGTTTCCGGAATATTTCCTTTAAGCTTTATTATTTGTGGGATTTTATCTCTGACGAGCTTATCACAATGCTTTTCCTTTGAAGTTAATTTTCTTGTAAGAACTAAAATATTCTCAAGGGAACCTGATTTGTCAAAGTTTTCGCATGAAAATTTCATACTTTGGAGTCTACTTGGATAAGTCAAAAGAGCTTTTATTGTTTCAGCTGCATTTTTTTCAAGTCTAACAGCCATATTGTTACTAACCAAAAAATTAGCATTTTCTTCTTCTTGACCAGGTATAGCATTGAAAAGAGCCATTGGAAGTCCACATGCAAGTGCTTCGCTAACAGTAAGTCCTCCAGGTTTGGTTATAATAAGATCCGAAACACTCATATACTTTTCAACTTCTTTTGTGAAATAAATAACCTTTGTTTTTTTAGTTTTAAAATATTTATTTTTATTAAACTTTTTGAATTTGATTCTAAATTTTATATGTTTAAGTCCTGGAATATGCTTCGAAATTTTTGAAGGTATCATTTTTATTTTATCTTTAAACTTTTTTCTGTTTTCAGAAAGGCTTTTTATTTTGTTATAAAGTTTAGGATTTTTCCCAGTTATAACTATAATTTGAAAATCTATATTAATAGTTTGAAGCTGATAGTAAACTTTATCTATATTTGCAAGCCCTCCTTTTCCCGCCATTAAAAGTATTGTAGGCTTAGATGCGTCAAGAGAAAGCTCTTCGAGTACTTTCTTTTTATCATATTTAAAATAAAATGAATCATCTACAGGTATACCGTAAGGGTAAATTATTTTAGGGTCTACCCCCATATCCTTCATACCTTCAACCATGTTTGAATTAGCCACTATATAAGCATCAACATTTGGACTGGTCCAAGTTCTATGAGGAGCATAATCCGTCATAACACAAACAAGAGGTATTTTTACTAAATTATTCGACTTCAAATTGGAAACCATTTCGGTTGTAAAAGGGTGAGTCGAAATTATTGCATCGGGTTTAGATTTTTCAATAAGTGGAAGTAATTTTTTGCTTATTATGCTATTGATACCTGCAACAAGCTTATTTCCTGTTTTTTTATTTGCGGAATCGTAAACCATTTTCCAAATTTTAGGCTGCTTAAGAGCAATATACTCGTAAACTTCCGTAACTGTTTTATTAAGAATAGGGCTTATATATTCAATAGCATCAACAACTTCTGTTTCAATTCCTTTTGAAATGAAATATTGTTTTATTGCATTTGCTGCGCTTAAATGTCCACCACCTGTTGATGCCGAAAGTATAACAATATTCAAAATATTTTGTCCTCCTTGGATTTTAAACTGCTAAAAATTTTAAATCTTTATGAATTTAATTCTAAGTTTGACCCTAAAACCGTTTTTTCGCTAAGACGATACCCTCTTGCAAAATCACTTGCAGACATTCTTTTTTTACCTTCAATTTGAACTTCTAAAAGCTCAATTGAAGTATCTTTTCCGCAACCGATTACAAGCGGTGACACACTTAAAACTTTTCCGGGGTAGCAAGGTCTGTTGTTTGAAATTTTTGTTTTATATATTTTGAAAAGCTTACCTCTAAGACGAGTATTTGCAATCGGCCATGGATTAGATCCTCTCACAAGATTATGGATTTCTTTTGAGGTTTTCTCCCAGTTTATTTCCCCTGTTATTTTATCAAGAGGAGGAGAAAGCGTAGCTTGGGAATCATCTTGTTTTACAGGAGTGATTTCACTTAAGTTTTTAATTGTTTTAATTAAAGTTTCTGCTCCCAAAAAAGACATTTTTTCTTTTAATTCCTCAGAAGTGTCTTCATCATTTATGAATATTTTTTCTTGCATTAAAATATCCCCTGTATCAAGACCTTCATTCATAAACATTGTTGTAATTCCCGTAACTGTATCACCGTTTATAATGCTCCACTGTATAGGTGCTGCCCCTCTATATTTCGGAAGCAAAGATCCGTGAACATTTATGCATCCGTATTTTGGAAAATCTATAAAATTTTTCGGAAGTATTTTACCATATGCAACAACAATAATTATATCGGGATTAATTTTTTTCAAAAGCTCAAAAGATTCTTCACTTTTTAATTTCTCTGGTTGAAAAACTTCTATTCCCTTAGAAAGTGCATAAGCTTTAACAGGGGTAGGAAGAATGATTTGTTTTCTTCCTTGAGGTTTATCGGGTTTTGTGAAAACAGCACATACATCATAATTATTTTTAACAAGTGCATCCAAAGAAGGAACAGCAAATTCAGGTGTTCCCATAAAAAGAATTTTCAAATTTTTTCCACCTTTACATTATTTTTTATTTTCATAATATTCTTCAAGAGTTAATTCATTTTCAAATAAAAATTTAGCAAGTTTTTCTCCGACATATCTTATATGCCAAGGCTCAAACTTCATTTTAGTTATACTTTCTTTTCCCGCAGGATATCTTAAAATAAATCCGAATTTATGCAAAGCTCCATGAAGCCATTTTGTCTCATCATTTATACTGCCGTCTTCATTTAATGCAATTCCTGCCCACTTAGAATTTCTAAAAATGTCGCAATCCATAGCAAGACCTGTATTATGTTCGGAATATCCGGGTAAACATGCACTTTTTTCGGCAAATTCTTTTCCGTGCTTATTCAAAAAGTAATCATACTTGAATTTTTGCTGATCAAAAGTCAAAAATCCGCTGGTTATACCCAAACAAATTTCATTTTCTTTAGCATAATCCCTAAGAGCCACAAATTTTTCATAAGTCAATTTTTCAAGATATGTGGTTTTATCTTCAATTTCAAAAACCCGATATACCACATCATTATTTTTAAAAGGGTCAACAGGAATTATCGAAGGAATAATTACATTTTCATAATAAGAATTATCAATTTTGTTTTCTTTATTTACAAGTATCTGGTAATTAATCATGAAACATCTCTCCTTAAAAAATAAAATTCAAGTACAAAAATAATAATACATTGGAAAATTTTTTTCAAATATTATTGATTTAAATACCGCTATAGGTTGATATAAATTGTAAAAAAGAATATAATTATATTTAGAATCTTTAAAGGAGGAATTTTATTTGTTCGAAAAACTAAAATTGACTGAAAAACATTTTGAAGAAATAAATGAAAAATTATGTGACCCGAATATAATTTCAAATCAAAACGAATATAAGTCACTTATGAAAGAACTGAAAAGCTTAACACCTGTTGTTGAAAAATATCGAGAATACAAAAAAGAAAACCAAAATTTAGAGGAATCCAAAGAAATACTTTCAGAATCTTCAGACAAAGAACTGAAAGAAATGGCAGAAGAAGAAATAACCGCTTCAAAAGAAAAAATCGAAAAAATAACAGAAGAGCTTAAAATTCTTTTGCTCCCCAAAGACCCCAATGACGAAAGAAACGTCATAATGGAAATAAGAGGAGGTGCGGGCGGAGAAGAAGCAGCTCTTTTCTCTGGAGTTCTTTTTAGAATGTACAATATGTATGCACAATCGAAAAGATGGAAAGTTGAAATTTTAAATGCAAACGAAACTCAACTTGGAGGCTTTAAAGAAATAAGTTTTATGATAAGCGGAGAAGGTGCATACTCAAAACTTAAATATGAAAGTGGTGTTCACAGAGTACAAAGAGTTCCCGACACCGAAGCCCAAGGAAGAGTTCATACTTCTACAGTAACAGTAGCGGTTTTACCAGAAGCTGAAGATGTTGAAATAGACATAAATCCGGCTGATCTACAAATTGACACATACAGAGCAGGAGGAGCAGGCGGTCAGCACGTTAACAAAACAGAATCTGCTATTCGTATAACTCATATACCAACAGGAATAGTCGTGGAATGTCAAGATGAAAGAAGTCAATACAAAAACAAAGATAAAGCCATGAAAGTTTTAAAATCAAGACTTCTAGAAGCTAAAAGACGCGAGCAAACAGACGCAGTCGCAGAAGAAAGACGAATACAAGTAGGAACAGGCGACCGTTCAGAAAGAATAAGAACTTACAATTACCCGCAAAGTCGCTTGACAGACCACAGAATAGGACTAACAATTTATCGTTTGGAAGATATACTTAACGGTGAAATTGAAGAAGTTGTTGAAGCACTAAGAACAGCAGATACCGCAGCAAAACTTGCGGGAGAAAATCAATTTTAAAACAAAGCAAAGGTGAAACTGCTTGAAAACTTTACATCTTTCAAAAAATGAAACAAAAAAAGCTGCCGAAATATTAAAAAGCGGCGGAATAGTTGCTATTCCAACGGAAACTGTTTATGGTTTGGCATCAGATGCTTTCAATGTACATGCTATTAAAAAAATATTTGAGGCAAAAGGAAGACCATCGGATAACCCCTTAATAGTACACATTGCAAACTTAAATGATATCCATAAAGTAGCTTCGGAATTCAATGAAAAAGCCCAAAAACTAGCAGATAAGTTTTGGCCAGGACCACTTACTATGATCTTACCTAAAAATAAAAATGTTCCGTCAATTGTAACCGCAGGAATGAACTCAGTTGCAATTAGATTTCCTTCAAATGAAATTGCAAGGGAAATAATAAATATTTCTGAGAGTCCTCTTGTTGCTCCTTCCGCCAATATTTCAGGCAGTCCAAGCCCTACAAAATTCAAACACGTTGTAGATGATCTTGAAACTAAAGTTGATGCTTTGGTTGACGGTGGAGAATGTAAATATGGACTTGAATCTACAGTAATTTCTTTACTCGGAACTATTCCTAAGCTTTTAAGACCAGGAGCAATAACTCCTGAAGAAATCGAAAAAGTGATAGGAAAAATTGAAATAGACAGTTCTGTATATTCGAAAATAAAAGAAGGTCAAAAAGCACTTTGCCCAGGAATGAAATATAAACATTATTCTCCTAAAGCAAAGGTAATTTTACTTGAAGGGTCTTCTGAAAAGTATACTGAGTTTATTAGCACCAAAGAAAAAGAAAATTTAGTTGCGCTTTGTTTCGATGAGGATATATCATCACTTTTTTGCAAATATATATCTTACGGAAGCCAAAATGATTTTAAGTCTCAAGCAAAAAAATTATTTAGCTCACTAAGAGAAGCTGATAAATTAAATCCTTCTATTATATATGCACATTGCCCTCATGCAGAAGGTATAGGAATAGCGGTTTACAATAGATTAATAAGATCCGCAGGTTTTGACATAATAAAACTGTAGTAATTAAAAAAAATTACAGGCATAAAATTTATAAACATTAGGGTTTAATTTAAAATTATAAATTCTTAGGGGGTGCTTTGTGAAATAAAAAAAATAAGTAGAAAATTAACTTTTTTGGTATTAAGCTTGTTTATTTCCATAATTTTTTATTTTATAACATCCATAGCCTATAAATCAGTTTTAAAACTTATGTACCCATTAAAACACAAAGACTCCGTGATCAGAGCTTCTCAAAAATACAATGTAAATAAAGAACTGATATTCGCAGTAATTAAATGCGAAAGCGGGTTTGACTACAAAGCTTGCTCCCATGCGAATGCAAAAGGCCTCATGCAGATAACACCAGAAACTTTCAATTGGCTTAAATCTTGCTATACACACGAAGACAATCTTCAAGAATCTGATCTTGAAGATCCGGACATAAATATATCTTATGGTACACTTTTCATTTCAATACTAAGTAAAAAATATAAAAGTAAAAGTGCTGTTTTAAGTGCATACAACGCCGGAATGTCTGTAGTGTCTAAATGGCTTTCAAATAAAGATTACTCCAAAGATGGTCTGAGCATTGATTACATTCCTTATGAAGAAACAAGGAAATACGTAGCTAGAGTAAAAAAAGCAGAAAACATTTACAAAAAACTATATTTTAATGAAGGAGAATGTTAATTATGAAAAATGAAATTGAATCCTTAAAAGAAAAATTATTTGCAAGAAGAAAAAACGGAGGCGCTGTACTTTCTGAGGAAGAAATAAAAAAAGCTGATAGTTTCAGCATTGGATATAAAGACTTTTTAAATAAGTCAAAAACAGAAAGAGAAGCTGTAAAATATACTTTAGAAAAAATTAAAAAGTTAGGGTTCGTGGAATTTTCAAGAGAAAATAAATACAGTGCAGGAGACAAAATATATTTTATAAATCGCGATAGAAATATAGCTCTCTGTAAAATAGGCAAAAACGGTCTTAAAAATGGCGCACGTATTGCAATTTCACACATCGATGCACCAAGACTGGATTTAAAACCAAATCCCTTAATGGAAAATAAAGAACTTGCAATGTTTAAAACACATTATTACGGCGGAATTAAAAAATATCAATGGACAACTATCCCGCTTTCTTTACATGGAAGAATAGTTAAAAAAGACGGAAGCTATGTTGATATAGTTATCGGCGAAAACGAAGATGAACCATGTTTTTGCATAAGTGACTTACTTCCTCATTTAGCAAAAGAACAAATGACTAAAAAAATGTCTGAGGTCATAACTGGAGAAAATTTAAATGTTTTAATAGGAAGCATGCCTTTTAAAAATGATTCAGGTTCTGAGCTTGTAAAACTTAATATATTAAAAATACTAAATGAAAAATACGGAATAGTTGAAGAAGATTTAATCTCTTCGGATTTAGAGTTTGTTCCTGCTATGAAGGCAAGAGATATAGGATTTGACAGAAGCCTAATAGGAGGCTACGCTCATGATGATCGTTGCTGCGCATATCCTTGCGTTCAAGCTTTACTTGAAAGTAATATTCCTAATGAAACCTCAATAGTATTTTTGACCGATAAAGAAGAAATCGGAAGCGATGGAAATACAGGAATGAAATCACGTTTTCTGAAATATTTCATTGAAGATTTATCTGAAAGCGAAGGACTTAAAGTAAGTGATGTTTTAAGTAAGTCAAAATGCCTTTCTGCCGACGTAAACGCAGCATTTGACCCAACATATGCAGGTTCTTTCGAAGAATTTAACAGCTCATTTATAAATAAAGGAGTAGTTGTTACAAAATACACTGGTAGCGGCGGAAAATACAGTACTTCTGATGCTTCGGCAGAGTTCACAGGTGAAATTTTAAAAATTTTTAATGACAATAATGTATTATGGCAAAGCGGAGAATTAGGAAAAGTAGATAATGGTGGCGGCGGAACAATAGCCATGTATATTGCAAACTGGAATATAGACGTTATAGACATTGGCGTACCAGTTCTTTCTATGCATGCACCATATGAAGTGATATCAAAAATAGACCTTTATATGACTTATAAAGCAGTTTTATCCTTCTTTGAAAGATAATCAAATAAACTTAATGAAAAGAGGTGACCTTCAATGAAAACAGAAAAAAATAAACCAATTAATATACATGCCAACCACCGACAAAGAATAAAAAATAAATATAAATTACACGGACTTGATGTTTTTGAAGAGCATGAAATACTTGAAATGGCTTTATTTTATTGCATGCCAAGAAAAGATACAAATGAACTTGCTCATAAACTTATTTATTCTTTCGGATCAATAAATGATGTTATGGATGCTCCTTTCTCCGCTATAAAAGACATTGAAGGTGCCGGTGAAGAAACTGCTTGTTTTCTAAAATTTTTGGTAGATATTGTAAGAGTCTACATGCAAAATAAAAAGTCTGTAAAAAATACCTTTAGATCAAGAGAAGAGCTTAACGACAGGCTCTCTCTTAAATTTATAGGTAGAAGTAACGAGGCTGTTGCCATAATGCTAATCGATGCTAAAAATAAGATTGTTTATGAAGGGATTATTAGTCAGGGATCTCATAATAATGTGGACATTTATTTAAGAAAAATTATTGAGCTTATAGTACTTTATAATGCTTCCGCCATAGTTTTTGCTCATAATCATCCAAGTGGACTCGCTCTTCCTTCTAAGCAAGATATAATAACTACTAAAAAACTTAAAAATATTTTCGATAATATGAATATCACTTTTATAGATCATATTATTGTAGCAGATGACGATTATATTTCTTTTGTTGATTGTAAAATTCCTGCCATTTTTGGAAAATAATATTAATTGAAACTATATAAATATCATTTTTAAATATTTGTAATCAATAAAATCCACCCCTAAATAGAGGGTGGATTTTTTTATTTTTATTGTTGCATAAATTCTGGTGACTCTACTTTCATCATATCAAGTATATTTTTAATCATTGTTCTGACACAGTCACATAAAAAGAGTCTTGCTTCACTTAAATTTTTATTTTCAGAAATCACTTTGCAAGAAGAATAAAATTTATGGAATAATCCTGCTAAACTTATAACAAATCGGGTTATTTTAGTAGGATCATAATTTTTAGCTGCTCTAACAAGTTCCGAAGGATAAAGACTCATATAGTATATAAGTTTTTTCTCTGATTCATGCGTTAAAAGATTTAAGTTTTCACCGCTAAAACTATACTTTTCTTTTTCTACAGATTTAAAAATACTGCATATTCTGGCATAAGCATATTGAACATAATAAACCGGATTTTGAAAATCTTTTGAAATAGCTAAATCAAGATCGAAATCCATTCCGGAAGAAGCCTCATGAGTATTAAAAATAAACCTGGCTGCATCTGCTCCTACTTCATTTATTAAATCAGAAAGCTGAACAGATTTCCCGCTCCTTTTGCTCATTCTGTAAGGTTCTCCGTCTTTAATAAGTCTTACAAGTTGAACTAAAATAACATGTAACCTGTTTCTATTTATACCTAAAGCTTCCATAGAACATTTCATACGTTCAACATGGCCATGATGATCGGCACCCCAAATATCAATGCAAGTATCAAATTTTCTATCTGCAAATTTATTGTAATGATACGCAATATCTGCTGCAAAATATGTTGGGATACCATTACTTCTTATTAAAACTTCATCTTTTTCATTACCGAACATAGATGCTTTATACCAAATGCTGCCGTCTTTTTCATAAGTCAACCCTTTAGATGAAAGCAAATCCACAATTTCCTTAACCTTTCCTTGATTATGAAGATCGCTTTCATAAAACCAGTTATCATAAATGATTTTATATTTTTTCATGTCATCTTGCATACGTTTTATATTTTTTGGGAGGGCAAAATCCACAAGAGCTTTTACTCTTGTTTTTTCATCACTAGAAATAAACTTATCCTTATGAATATCGAAAAATTCATGTGCCAACTCTTTTATATCTTCTCCATGATAAGCATTTTCAGGCATTTCTACATAAGATTCTCCCAAGCAGATTTGCTTATATCTAACATCTAACGACATACCGAATTTTTCAATTTGATTTCCTGCATCGTTAACATAAAACTCTTTATAAGTATCGTATCCACAAGCACTTAAAATTTCAGCTAAACAATCTCCGAGAGCTCCAAGCCTTGCATTTCCCATATGCATAGGTCCTGTTGGGTTTGCAGAAACAAATTCTATCATTACTTTTTTTCCGTTTCCCATTTTACTTTTCCCGTAATTTTCACCACAACTTTTTATTTCTCTTAAAGAATCTGAAAAAAAATCTTTAGAAAGAAAAAAATTAATAAATCCAGGTCCTGCAACTTCAATTTTATCAACAAATTTAATTTTTGAATTCAGTTTAGAAGCAATATTTTCAGCTATTGTTCTTGGAGACATCTTTAAATATTTTGCAGAAAGAAGTGCAACATTTGAAGAAAGATCTCCATGATTTTCATCTGCTGGAATTTCAACATCAAAATTTTCTATTTGAGTATTATTTATAATACTTTTTATTTCTGTTTTTATATTTTCTATAACATTTTCAAGTAAATACATAAAATAAAAATCTCCTAGTTATTTATTAATTTTTTCAACATTTACCGTGACATCCATAACATTTAAAAGCTCCGTATTAAAATTTATAGAATAGCTAACATTAAGGCTTCCACCAAAATCTTCAAGCTCATCTTTTATATCATGGGTATAAACATTCATAGTGATTAAGCCATAATCGGTATAGTAAGGACTATAATGTCTTAAACCTTTTTCAAGAATAATTTTAGTTTGATACTTTTTGTTTTTAGTAAGAGAAACTAAATTTTTTTCAACTCTTATAACACAAAAAGAGTAATTATTCGGGTTTCCTTCTTCATATTCTTTATAAATTATATATTTTTTATTTCCTTTTGTTATATAATCTCCAAAATAAGTAACTTCCAAATTTTCTCCATTTTCCAAAGATGATGACTTTACTTTTATAAGATAATTCTCCTTAATTTTTAATCTCCTCCTCAGTTAAATTCACACAGCTAACATTTGAAGATATATCATTGCCTAAAAATATTTTAGCAACATTCAAAAATTCAGTTTTCTTAGAGCTAACATAAAACTCTTGGTACCCCAATTTATTATTATTTGCATTCAAATTTTTGTTTTTCAAAAATTCTGAAAGAAAAATAGCTGCTTCTTTTCCTGAATCTACTAAATTTAGATTCTCTTTGAAAATATTTTTAATAACATCTGAAACCACCGAATAATGAGTACATCCTAAAATAATAGTATCTACATTCTTTTCAAGTAGTGGGGTTATGTATTCTTCAAGAGCGTCTTTTAATTTTTTATTTTCAAAATCTACATTTCCATTTTCTATTAACGAAGCAAGTTGAGGGCAAGCTTGTTGATAACAATAAACATCATTGTTTATTTTGTAAAGTTCATTTCGATATGAACAGCTTTTGATTGTAGCACTTGTTCCCAAAATTCCTATTTTATTATTTTTAGTGATTTTAAGCGCTGCACAACATGCAGGTTTTATTACTCCTATAAAATTTTCAGAAGAATTTTGAATCAAATTCATACATGAACTGGCTGTACCGCATGCAGCTAAAATAGCTTTAACATTTTTAGATTTTAAAAAATTCAAGTCTTTATTTATGAATTCAACTATTTCTTCCTTATTTTTATTTCCGTAAGGCATATTCGCAGTATCCGCCAAATAAATTATGTTTTCAAATGGCATAATACTTCTTAGTGCTTTCAGAGCCGTTAATCCTCCTACTCCCGAGTCAAAGACTCCAATAGGCCGATTGTCCATCGAACGATCCCCCTTTTGCAACTTATTAGGTAAAAGCTATATATTAATTTTATACAAAATATATGTGTCTGTCAAACGTTCTCAAATAGTCTTATTTTTTATAATAAAGATTCAAAAATAAATAATAAAAACCGCACGATAACTATATATACTCATGCGGCAATGATTTTAATAAATATTAAACATTTTTTGAATTTTTATCGGGTCACTAGTGATTGTTAAAGCAAGGGAAAGTAAAATTCTAGCCTTTTGAGGATTTAAATTATCGGAATAAATTCCGTTTGCATCTACTTTTTCTGTACCACTAGACACCAAGCCGTTCCCTATTCGAGAACTTCTCACTACAGGAAAACCTTTTTTCATAAGTTTGTTAATTTTTTCAGTGAATTCGGCACTTACACCTGCACAACCAGCTCCTGCAATAACTATTCCGTCTGAATTTTCTGACACTACATCAAGAATAGATTCATCAGCACCTATATAAAAATATACTATTTCCACTTTAGGTATTTTTGAAATTAAAGAAATATCAAATTGAGTTTGATAAGTATGTTTTTTTGTAGACTGATTATAGAAAAAAGGTTTTTCATAATGCATATAACCCAAACATCCAATATCTTTTTGACTAAAAGCTTGTGTTCTGAAAGTATTTATTTTACTTACATCTCTTGCACCATAAATTCCGTCAGAAAGAGTAACCAAAACTCCTTTTCCATAAGATTCATCATTTGCGGCAAGAGCAACAGCTTGATACAAATTTAAAGGTCCATCGGCACTGACAGCTGTACCAGGTCTCATTGACCCTGTTAAAACCACAGGTTTTTTAGTATTAAGAGTTAAATTTAAAAAATACGCTGTTTCTTCTAAAGTGTCTGTACCATGAGTAATAACAAATCCATCGAAATTCTCTTCTTGAGCTATTTCATTTATTTGCTGTGATAAATATTTAAGATCATCCATCTTTAAATCACAGCTATCTGTTTCAAACATGTCAATACATTTTATATTCGCAAGAGATTTTATATAAGGAATTTTTTCTACTAAATTACTTATTTTTACCTGAGCGGATTTATAATCACCTGTGACGCCTTCTTTTCCTTCTCCAGCTATTGTACCCCCAGTACCTATTATTAATATACTTTTTTTATTCATCCGTTAAAACACCTCTCTATTTAACTATATTGTACTGTTTTTATATTACCATATAATTTAAAAAATATCACTACTATTTGTTTTTTAAAATAACAATCATATTAATTATTATCATTTTATGATATAAATAGCAAAAAAGCTTCTTTTCAGAAGCTTCTTTTAAAACTATTTTTATTTGTGTCTCTTACTACGTGCCCACTTAACAACTGATGCTACTGCTATTGCTGTTACAGCTGCGACTCCAAAGCCTGCAACAAATGATGACAAATGTGCCGGTATTGGTTCTAATGGTTTTTTCTTCTTAGTTCTTATTATTGTAACATCTTCATCATCCAAAGAAGTGGTTGTTATATCAACTCTTGAATCATCCGCCCAGCTAATGTCTCCTGATGTGCTAAATGTGATGCTTCCACCGGAAATTCTATCAAGTTCTTCCTCAGAAAGAACTACTCCTTTTTCGATTGTTTTATTTATAACATCACCTAATGAAAGTATTTCTTCTTTAGAAAAATCAATTCCTTTTTCTTTAAAAGCTTTTTGAACTTCTTCAGGTGTTTCCATTTTGATTATGCTTTCTAAAAATTCTTTGTCTTTTAATAATGATCCTAATTTTTTATTTTCCATTGTTAATTCCTCCAAACTTATTATAGTTTTAAAATTTGTCCATACTACCATTATATATATGATGTCAATACTTTTTTTACACAAATTACTATAAAAAAGAATTCTAAAACCGAGGAACCTGATAATATATATGTATAGTTGTTATTTTATTTCCGCTTTATCACCTGATGAAATAGTAACAGTTTCAACGCATTCTTTAGCATCTTCCTTAGCATCGGGAATATCTGTCTTACCATTCAATCTAATTTTTAATTGTTCGTTTCTGTTCTTACATTCTTCAAGCTTTCTTGATTCAATTGCTGCTTTGTCATTATATTCAACAAATTTAGCTTGTCCGAATAAAAGTCCACCTATTGCTGCACCTGATATAAAAACTGCCGAAATACATTTACCATAAAATTTAAGCTTGTCTAATAATTTCTTTTTTCTTCTTGATTCCAAACTTGGTAATTCATAAATTTTAGTTTGATTAACTTTCTGATTTTGCTCGAACATATTAAAGTCGTAAACTGTATTGTTGTACACGTGTGCTCATGCCTCCACTACAAAATTAAATTTTTCTACAAACTCGCATCTTTGCACTTCGACTTCTAAAATTATACTCTATTTCTTCATTAGACGGTAAAATTGGCTTTCGAGTCAAAATTTTTACCTTCGGACTGTTACCGCAAACACAAACCGGAAAATCCGAAGGGCATGTACATCCCTTTTCCCAACTTTTCATTTTTTGCTTAACAATTCTATCTTCTAAAGAATGGAAAGTTATTATTGCCATAATTCCACCGCTTCCAAGTAACTCACATGCACCTTCAAGACCCGTTTCTAAGTTTTCAAGCTCTTTATTAACGTAAATTCTTATAGCTTGAAATGTTTTTCTTGCCGGGTGCCCTGAATCTCTCTTTACTTTAGAGGGAACAGATTTTTTCACTATTTCAGCGAGTTCTTTAGTGGTACCTATTAATTTTTTTTCTCTTTCTTTAACTATCATTTTAGCTATGTTGGAAGCAAATCTTTCCTCGCCGTAATTTTTTATAATACTTTTAAGTTCATCATAGCTCATAAAATTAACAACATCATAAGCAGATTTTCCCTCTTTGCTCATTCTCATATCAAGATAAGCATCTTGATTATATGAAAATCCTCTTTCTGCTTCATCGAGCTGATATGAAGAAACTCCTAAATCCAGAACTATACCATCAATTTTATGAATATCCAAATTATGTACTATATCCAAAACATCTGAAAAATTTCCATGAACCACATTAACATTATTAAACTTACTTAGTCTTTCTTTACAAACTTCTATTGCATCAGGATCTCTGTCGATACATATTAATTTTCCATTTTCAGATAATTCAGACGCTATTTTTAAAGAAAGTCCGCCGCCTCCTGCGGTCCCATCAACATATATGCCATCTTTTTTTATTTCCAAAGCTGAAACAGTTTCGGAAAGGAGTACAGTTTTATGATTAAAATTCAAATATTATCTCCCTTTGTTAAGAAATTATCAAAAAATTTACCACTTTTTTGATTATACTACTATTATTTATGGCAATTCAACCAAAATTAAACAAATTCATATGATTTCATTAATACAAACAAAAAAAAAAAAAAAACAATCAAAATTTATATTAAAAATCACAATATAATTTCACCAATCATACCCTTTGAAAATCCACAAGCATTTGCTTCGTCTGTATCTATATGCATAGCCATTGAAAACTTTTCACTTACCCTTACAACAACATCGTCAAAAATTAAAGAGCGTTCATTACTTTTGACTTTAACTTTAACTATTTTCCCATCGTTTATATTCAACTCTTTAGCAGTTTTATCATCCATGTGAATATGTCTTTTTGCAACTATAACTCCTTCCTCCAAAAAAACCTTTCCAGTTGAAGAAGTAATTTCACACTTTTCAGACATTTTCAAATCTCCGGATTCTCTAACCAACCCTTTAATTCCAAGTTTGATACTTTCTGTGAAAGAAACTTCAACTTGAGTTTGCTTTCTGCAAGGTCCTAAAACAGCAACATTCTTTATTTCACCTTTAGGTCCTACTATATTTACTCTTTCACTGCTTAAAAATTGACCCGGTTGAGATAAATCTCTTACCTTTGTTAAATTTGAATATCCAAAAAGAATTTTTGCGTCTTTTTCAGACAAATGAACATGATGAGCAGAAGCTTCTACTAAAACTTTCATAAAAAACACTCCTTTTAATAATTATTAAAAACATTTTTTATTATCTTTTTTTCGAGATTGCAGTAAAAATCATCATCATTTAACTTTACAAATTTTGCACTTAAAACAGAAGCTTCAATATTGATACTTCCGTCTTTATTATCTGAAAAACAAACCTCACCGTCAACAAAAACATTGATTTCAGAATTTTTTTTGATTTTATAATCAACACAAATCTTAAAATTTGAATTCACTACTAAACTACGATTATTTAAATCATGAGGACAAATAGGTGTTAAAATTAAACAATTTAAATCCGGATCTACAATCGGCCCTCCTGATGAAAGAGAATATGCTGTAGATCCCACAGGAGTTGAAATAATAATACCATCTGAAATGCAAGAACATATTTTTACGGAATTTTCTTTAAAAACGGTATATTTTGCAATACTTGAAAAAGTTCCTCTTCCAATTACTATATCATTAACTGACAAAAACTTTTTTCCTTCACACATACATTCAAGCATTAACCTATTTTCTACAGTATATTCACCATTTAAGATTTTTTCAATCTTATTAAGATCATTTTTTTCAGATCCGGCAAGAAATCCAAGACAACCACAATTTACTCCAAAAACAGGTTTACCATAAACAGAAGAAGCCTTCAATGCGCGTATTATAGTTCCATCTCCACCAAAAGCAAGAATTATATCACTTTTTGAAATTAATTTCTCTTCATTTTCACAACAAAAAATATTTTCAAAATGATTCACCACTTTAAAACTTTCTAAAATAAAAAACTCAGAATTAAAAAAAGACAAATCATTCAAAATTACTTCTACTTCATCAAACTTAATATTTTTAGAAAAAAACAATCCTAACTTCAAATAAAATCACCCACAGTAAAGATTTATCATAAATAATTATGAGATAAATCCACTACTTCTTTTATATTTATACCCGGATTTAAAATAGGAGCATCTGATTTTTTCAAATAAATTAAATACTCTGTGTTTCCTTCTGGTCCTTTGATAGGAGAATAATCAAGTCCAAGAACACTAAATCCTAAAGAAATTGAAAAACAAACTATTTTATTTACAACTTCAAAATGAACTTTTTTATCTTTTACCACGCCTTTTTTACCGACTTTATCTTTTCCGGCCTCAAATTGAGGCTTAATAAGACAAATCCCAAAACCTTTCGGGCTGATAATCTTTTTAATGCTTGGTAAAACAAGCTCAAGAGATATAAAAGAGACATCAACAGTAAAAAAATCTATATTATGACTAAAAACATCTTTACAAAGATTTCTAATGTTAGTACGTTCTAGATTTATAACCTTTGGATTTTTAAGTAAACTCTCATCAAGTTGATTTCTTCCAACGTCAACAGAGTAAACAATATTACAATGATTTTTTATCATACAATCTGTAAATCCTCCGGTAGAAGCACCGACGTCCATACAATTAAGATCATGCAAATCAATTTGAAAACTTTTTATTGCCTTTTCAAGCTTAAGTCCCCCACGGCTGACATACTTTAAATTTTCACAATTTTTCATTATAATTATAGAATTTTCATCAACAAGCATTCCCGGTTTCAAAACTGTTTTGCCATCAACGCAAACTGTACCGCTAAGCACTGCATTTTTTGCTTTTTCTCTGCTTGAAACCAAATTTTTTTTAAATATCAAAACATCTAAACGTTCTTTTTTGTTTTCCATTAAATCTTTCCGCCTTTTAATTTTTAATTATAAAGGCTCATTGCTTCTTCAAATTTCCCATTGATAACAAGTTCAACGGCACTTAGAGTATTTTCAAAAGTTTTTTCTAGACTTTTAATTTCATTAACTGAAAATTTTGAAATAACCCAATCTGATAACTCCCACGAGTCATTCGGTTTATTTCCAATTCCTATTTTTATCCTTGGAAAATTACCAGACCCAGACAAAAGCATTATATTTTTTACCCCATTTTGTCCTCCATGTGAACCTTTTTTTCTAATTCTTAATTTTCCCACCGGTAAATATATGTCATCGAAAATCAAAATAACATTTTCGGGTTTAACTTTATAAAAATTCATTGCGCTCACAACAGACTGGCCACTAAGATTCATATATGTTTGAGGCTTTAGAAGCATTACTTTTTTCCCTGAAACTTGGCACATTCCGCTAAGACCTTTAAATTTTTCATTATTAATATTACATGAAAAATTTTTGGCTAAAAAATCAATGGCAAGAAAACCCGCGTTGTGACGGGTTCTTTCATATTCTTTGCCGGGATTTCCCAGTCCTACAATTATAAAATCTAAACTATTCATAATAAACTACTCCAAAATCATAGTTGAAACAGGTGTATCTTTATGGACTCTTTTAATAGCCTCAGAAATAACCGGTGCAACATTAAGAACTGTAAACTTATCGATAATTTTTTCTTCTGGTATACTGATGGTGTTTAAAAATGTAGCTTTTTTTACAGGACTTTTTTGAATTCTTTCAACTGCATTGCCAGAAAGCACAGCATGAGAAGCATAAATATAAGCATCTTTAGCACCGCCTCTTTCAATAGCAGCTTCAGCAGCATTACAAATTGTTCCCGCAGTATCTATTATATCATCAATCAAAATAATATTCTTATCTTTTACGTCGCCTATTATATTCATTACTTCACTTACATTTGGTTTTGGACGACGTTTATCAATAAGTGCAAGTGGGCAACCAAGTCTTGTGGAAATTTGCCTTGCTCTCGAGACCGATCCAAAATCAGGAGCCAAAACGACATACTTCTCTGGGTCAAACTCCATAGATTCTTTTATATAAGATGTAAACAGCGGTGCTGAAATTATATGATCAACTGGAATATTAAAAAAACCTTGAATTTGAAGAGCATGAAGCTCCATGGTTAAAATTCTGTCGGCACCGGCTGCGGTAATCAAATCAGAGACAAGTTTAGCAGATATGGGACTGCGTGGTTTGGCTTTTCTGTCTTGCCTTGCATATCCAAAATAAGGAATAACAGCTGTAATTCTTGCTGCAGATGCTCTTTTCATAGCATCAATCATAATTAAAAGTTCCATTAAATTTTCATTTACCGGATCACATGTAGACTGAACTATAAAACAATCGGCACCTCTGACAGATTCATTTATAGAAACCGATATTTCACCGTCACTGAATCTTTTTACTTCGGCATCTCCAAGATTAAATCCAAGATCTTTTGCTATATCATATGCCAAATTTTTATTTGAATTACCCATAAAAACTTTAATGTTGTCTCCACTTAACTGCATAACTTCCTCCTATTATTTTTAAACATCTTTATATTAAATTTCTTTCTGAAATTCCTTATTTATTTTAATGTTTCAAAAGGTCCTACTTCTCTATTACTTTCTATGGAAACATTTTTACAATAGCTTTGATTTATTAAAGAATTATCCCCTACTTTACAATCAATAAGCTGACTGTTTGGACCTATGACACATTCTTTACCTATAATTGTTTTACCAGTTAAAATAGTCCCCGGTAAAATTGTAGTTCCTGAGCCTATTTCAACCCATTTTCCTATTATTATTCCATCTCGGCAAGGTATTTTTACTCCATTTTCCATCATGCCGTCTATGACTTTATTTCTTGCAATATCATTTAGATGCTGTAACTGACAGACGTCATTTGCACCAAGCGCAACAGTTTGCGAAGATGTTTCAAATGCGTCTACTCTCAGTCCAGCATCTATCATAAGTTTTATTATTGAAGTCAAATAGTACTCACCTTGATATGTATCATCGGTGATTTCAGACAAATATTTAATTAAATCATTTACTTTAAACCAATATGCTCCCGAATTTATTTCTTTGATTGAACGTTGACTAAAGCTTGCATCGCTTTCTTCAACTATAGCTTCTACATTGTAATCATCATTGCTTCTGACTATTCTTCCGTAACCGCATGGATTTTCAAGTCTTGAAGAAATAATGGTTGCAGAATTGTTAGAATTTTTATGAGTTTTATAAGCCTTTGTAATTGTTTTTTTATCGACAAACGGAGCGTCGCCGCCCAAAATAAGAGCATCGCCGCCTTTATATTTTTCCAAAAATGAAAGTGAAGTCATAACCGCATGAGCGGTTCCTTTTCTTTCTTCCTGAATTACAGTTTCAGGTTTTTTTTCGAGACTGTTAATATATTTTTCAACAAGCTCATGACGGTAACCTGTAACAACACATATATTATCTATTTTGCTGTTTATAACCGAATTTATAACCCATCCTACCATAGGCTCAAATAAAACCGGAGAAAGAACCTTAGGAATACTGGATTTCATTCTTTTTCCTTCGCCCGCGGCAAGTATCACACAGCATAGTTTACTCAAGTGAATTTCCCCCTGTAAAATATATAGTAAAACACTTTGGTTATTATTTTATATGCTACTTCAAATAATTTCAATACTTTCAAAAAATTTGGTTTCAAATATTGAGTTATAAATAAAAAAAGAGATGAAAGCTCCATGACATTAAAAATTTTTACCAGCTATAATAATTTATTTTTTTAATAAATATAAATTTAAAAAGGAGGTTTCATTA
>CAKUXU010000002.1 GCA_934700635.1 uncultured Eubacteriales bacterium
TTTGGAGGCTCTGTAACACTTGGACATTACGTACCGCTTATATTAATATCTTATAAGTACGGAGCTTTTAAAGGTATAATTACCTCTTTTATTTTTAGTATTGTTAATATGGCATTTTCCTTTAAAGTTCCTCCTACAAAAAGTATACAATCATTTTTCGTTTTAATAATTTTTGATTATATACTTCCTTATATTGTTATAGGGGCGGTTTCTTTTTTTGGAAAATTTTTTAAAAAAAGTCCTAATAAAATTTATATTGAAACGGCAACTTCTTTTATTCTGAAAATTTTAATATCTTCTTTTTCAGGAGTAGTAATATGGAAAGAATATATTCCTTTTGATTCTGAAATTTGGATTTATAGTTTAATTTATAATAGTTTATATTTAATTCCTGAATATTTAATTACAATTTTAATATTAAAAAAAATTCTAAAATATTTGAAGTACCACTTTTTTTAACACTTTTTATTTTTTTTAATAAATTAATAGTGTAAAGGAGTGGTATTTTTTGGCAATAAAAATATTTATAGATCAAGGTCATAATCCCACAAACGTGAATGTTGGGGCAGAGGGTTTTGGACTTCGTGAACAAGATATTACTTATAATGTTGGAATGTATTTAGCTGATTTACTCAGAAAAGATAGTAGATTCGAGGTTAGAACTTCAAGAAATTCACCCGGAGAAATACTTGGAACTAATAACACTGAAAGTTTGAGAGCTCGAGTGGAAATGGCAAATTCTTGGCCTGCAAATTACTTTATAAGTATTCATGCAAATGCTAATACAAATCCTGCTATAAACGGTACAGAAGCTTATGTTTACCAAGAATATAGTCAGTCATATTATATGGCTGAAAATATAGTTGAAAGTATTGTAAATAAACTTAAAACTAAAGATAACGGAGTTAGAGTGAGGCCTTCTCTTTATGTTCTTAGAAAAACAAAAATGCCTTCGGTCTTAGTAGAGCTGGCCTACTTAACAAATCAAGCTGACGCTTTAAAACTTGAAAATAACCAATACGAGTTTGCTCAAGCAATTTATGAGGGATTACTTATTTATTTTGGATTTTAATTGACAAAATTAATGTTAATATATTATAATGAGAATATAAAAATAAATGGAGGTTAAAAAAATGGAATTAACAAAATGTTTATTAGAAATAATAAAAAATGAGTCTGAAAAGATTAAACTTAAATCTTGCGATTCTCTTGAAGAAATTTACGAAAAATGCAAAGAAGCAGGCTTTAAGGGAACATATTGTGAATTTGAGGAAGAATATGCTCAAATATTTTTGAATATTATTGAAAAAGTTTCAGAAGAAGAATTAAAAGTAGTTTCTGGGGGAGTAATTAATAGAACATTTTCTAAAACATTAGCAACGACTTTGTCAGCACTATCAATTTCAGGAGCTGTTTTACCTTCTGCTGGAGCTACCGAGAATTACCCTTTTGCAAACAAAACTACTTCTCAAAATAAAGTTTTAAAGTTTATAAAGGAAAATCCTAAAAAAAGTATAGGTGCTTTAATTTCAGCTCTATCTGTTACCGGAATTGGAGTCGGAGTCGGAGTTGGAGTTGGATTATTACACCATTATAATAAAAAAAATAAACAGACAAAATGGGCCAACGTAGGTAATATAAAAAACTTAGATGAGTATCAAATCAAACAGATAAAAAAGAACATATCTGAGTATGAAAATAAACAGATAGAAAAATACTTAAGTGAATATAAAAACAAAAATATAAAAAACGTAGATGAGTTAATAGCCGAACTTAAGAATATTATAAAAGATGATAAAATTAGGCTCTCAACTGTCACAATACTCTTTACAGAATTTTTATTAGATTATTTTTCGAATGGTTGCAAAAATAAAAAGTATATTAACTTTAAAGAGGTTAAAAATGAAGTAGATGCTATCATCAAGGCTATTTGTGAAATGCCCAAATCTTTAAGGGTTAAGTTTATTGAGGATGATATAATTGAATTTCTTTACGGTTCCGTTGAAGCTGCAAATTATAAAGGTAGTAACGATATTGAGAAATTAAGTTTTTTTATTGAATTTTATGAATATGCTGAAAAAGAAATTAAAGAATTTAAAAATGCTACATTTGATGAGACAACATTTTTGCAATATATTCGTAGAAGAGAAATAAAAAGCGATTTGCCACAGGATGTTATTGATAGAATTAATAGGTTTGCTGACGGTAAAGATGACAGTATAGCCTTACCGTTTGTTAGACTTTTTGTTGATGTAAAAGATAAAAACGTAATTTCTGATGATTTCTTTGACAGTAACAATATAAGTGTTTATGGAATTAATAAGGAAGGTAAAAAAATAAGCACCAAACCAAAAGCAAAAAAAGAATTAAAAATGTATACAGGCAATATCGGTGAAGCATATTTTGTATTTGATAACGAAGAAAAAGATCTTAAGCTTGAATTTGACAGCAAAGTTTGGGATAAAGTGGAGTTAAAACAAAATAATATAGTAGGTTATTTTAACAAGAAAACTCACTTAATAGCATTATGCGCCAAAAGTGGTCTTGTCATGGATAAAGAATACCACCCTCAATTTATTAAGAGTAAAGGCGGCAAAAGTTTGGGAGAATTTCTTAGCTTCCATGTGTTTAATGATGATTCAATGGACCGTGACGATATTGATACTGTACGTGAGTTAACTCGTATACAATTTGGTACCCCTGACCAGAATCGAACTGATAATTAACCCTTAGGAGGGGTTTGTTATATCCATTTAACTACAGGGGCAAAAATTAATTGATTGCTTGTATGGTATCAAAGTTTTCAAATTTTGTCAAGAAAAATTAAAAGCAACTTGAGAAAAATCAAGTTGCTTTTTGTTTACATACTTATAAACATTGATGAAAAACCAGTCACTATAAGTATTAAACTTGCCATGAAAACAATTGTAAATGCAGGAATTAAAGGATTTGCGATCATTAGAATCCCAAGCAAAATATTCAATATACCAAAAGTTAAAACATAACCCCATATTTCACTGCCATTTCTACTTAAATATATAGACCCTGCACATTGCATTATACCTTTTATTAATACCCATATTCCAAGAGCAAACGGCAACATAGCGGTTAAAACTAAGTTTGCAGGTGAAAATGCTATTATTGCTCCTAAAATAACACTCATAATAGATGAAAATAAATCCCATCCTTTGCCTTTTTTATCTTCGTAGCTTGAAAATTTTGTAATTCCTGTAATTCCTTGAGCTAAAATAACTATTCCTATAAAAATGGATATAGAGTTAAGTGTTACTAAAGGATTGAATAACATATAAAATCCTATTATTGCAAGACATAATCCTGAAAGTACCCATGAAAATCTTCTCATAAAAAAGCCTCCTTATATTTTTGTATATTAATAATATTATATTTAAAAAAATAAATCAAGTATCATATAAAAATTACATAATTTTACTACAAATATATTTATTGTAAATTTTAGCTTGACAATTGGTAAATAAAATGTTATAATTAATTTATAATATAAGAAAGGGTTGTTAAATAATGTTGAATCAAAAATCAAAACTTTTCAATAAATCTTTAGCTGTATTGCTTTCAACTGTAATTGCTGGGTCAACTGCATTCCAACCTACTTACGGAATTGACACAAAGTGTGTGGTATCTGCGGTAAAATCAAAATTCTCAAGTGCAAAAGAGTGGATAAAAAACCATTTGTTAATAAGTGGGGCCATTAGTATGTTAGGTGGTGCATATTTGTTACCTATCGTATGTAAAGGTGCACGTGTTGCCGTATTGACTATAAGCTCAAAGTGTGGCGAAAAAGTGTATATGAATTCCTTTAACAAAGTATTTGATAATGTAAGTACTAATAAATACACTTCAAAACAAGAAGGAATAGGCTGGTGCTGGATAGCATGTATTCAAGGAATGTTCAAAAATCTGGGTATAAATGTATCTCAAAAAGAAATTTTTAATAAAATATATGGTACTAATCCTTCACCTTTCAAAGCATTAAGATTAAATTGTATGCCGACAGGTAGCTTATCGAAGAAGACAGTAAATTCAATAAACAATATACATAGCGGTTATAAACTTAATAAATGTATGGTTTATATGGACAATATAAATAACGAAAAAGATGGCATTGAAAGAATTAAAAAAAGTATAAAAGAGTACCGTAAATTAATAAATAATAATGTTTTTGCTATTTACGATAGCTTTGCTTGCTCATTCTTTGAAAATGGATCTGCATTACTCCATTTTGTGAATGTTGTAGATATTGATGACAACGATAATATAACAATAGAAGATCCTCAAAGTGGACTTTCACGTATAGAAAAATTAGATACTTTTTGTGCTCGATACTATGAAAATGAAGGACTTTTATCTGGTTTTCCAGTTATTGAAATGATGAGTATAGTAGATGAGAAAAACACAGATGCAAAACTAAACTCAAGCTATTGTTATTCTATTGATCAAGAATTGATTATTGACAATAAAGCTTAAATTTTTAAATCCGTTTCTAATAAAAAAGGAAACGGATTTTTTTATTTTTATTTTACTAATTGATTTTTTAATTTCATTTATTTATAATACTTATATATTAAAAATTAGAAGGGATGACATTTATTTTAGAAGTTTTATAGCCGTTGTAGCTTATATTGATTTTCCTAATTATATAGGAAGAATAATTTTAAAAAATTAAGGAGGAAAATTAAAATGAGTAGTAAATTATTAGTTTATTTTTCTTATACAGGAAATACAAAAGTCATTGCTGATTATATTTCAAAAAAATTAGATTGTGATGTACTTGAAATACACCCTAAAGAAGAATATTCCAAAAATTATCAAGAAGTGGTTGATGAATATCAAAATAATGAAAATGGTAATAGAACTTGCGAGTTGTTACCATACAGTGTAGATTTAAATAAATATGATACTATTATAATAGGTAGTCCTGTTTGGTGGTATACGATCACTCCGGTTATAAGAACATTTTTAAAGAATAACTCTTTGTCTGGTAAAACAGTTGTTCCATTTGCAACAAATGCAGGATGGGTAGGTAAATCTTTCAAAGAAATAAAAGAACTATGCCCAAATTCAACTGTGAAAAATGAAATGGATATAGTATTTGCAAATCATACTGAACATGAATTAAAAACTTCATATTCAGAAATAGATGAATGGATTAAAAATATATAGATAAAAAAATAATAAGAGAGGGAATTTAATCCTTATCTGATTTGTTGACTTACTAATATCATTTAAAAATGGAAGTAGTATTGACAAAATGAATTTTATATGTTAAAATATGAAATAGATTAGTTTGTGAGGATAAAATTATGAATAAAGTAATTTTAATTTCAAAACAGAATAATTATTATTGCTATTACGGATAATTAGCATCTGTAGTAGAAGTATTTCGCCATTGCAGATGTTGATTGTAACACTGTAATGGCTTTTTAATTTATAAAATTTTAAAGAGCCGAACTATAAAAATTAGTTTCGGCTCTTTTTATATCTTATGGAGGCATTTTTAATGAATTATGCATTGCTTTATGATTATGATACATTTTAATTTTATTATTTGTTACAACAATCAAAATAAGGAGAATAAAAATGATAAAAAATAAAAAATTCAATTGGTTATTAATACCGCTATGTTTATTAGTTTTTACTTTAGTATTGCAAAATATTAGTAGCAAAGAACATCAAGGATTTAAAATCGGAATAGTTCAATTTGTTGAACACGAAGCGTTAGACGCTTCTAGAAATGGCTTTATTGATGGATTAAATCGTGAGGAATTTAATGCGAAAATTAACTATAAAAATGCGCAAGGAGACCAAGCAAATTGTACTTTGATAGTTAATCAGTTTATAAGTGAAAATTGCGATATGATTTTAGCAATCGGTACTCCAGCTGCACAATCAGCGGCAGCAGCAACTTCTAAAATTCCAATTTTAGTTACAGCTGTTACTAATCCTGAAGAAGCAGGACTTGTACGGTCAAATAAAAAACCAGATACAAATGTTACGGGAGTTTCGGATTTACCACCTATTTTTAAACAAATTAGTTTAATTAAAGATTTGAAACCAGAAGCGCAAAAAATTGGAATTTTATTTTCTTCAAGTGAAGCAAATTCGGGATATCAAGCAGAAATAGCTTATGAAGAATCAAAAAAGATAGGGTTAGAACCAGAATTTTTTACATTCTCTCAAATGACAGAAATTCAACAAGTGGTGGATTCTATGATTGGAAAAGTAGATGTAATTTATACTCCGACTGATAATATGATTGCCGCAAATATGCAATTAATCTCAAGAATAGCTTTACAAAATAAAATTCCAGTAATTTGCGGAGATGAAAATCTTATCTGTAAGGGATCTGCAGGTACTTTCGGTGTTGATTACTATGAATTAGGTAAAACTGCTGCAAATCAAGCTTTTGATATATTAACAAATAAAAATTCACCTCAAAATATGCCTATTGAATATGTAAATAATTCAAAACTGTCTTTAAATAATGAAATATTAGATAAATTAGGAATAAAACTTTCTGAAAAATTAAAAGGAGAATTACAATGAACATTATAATTTCAACATTTTCACTGGGATTAATTTACGCAGCCTTAGTAATGGGAGTATACATTACATTCAGAATTTTGAATTTTGCTGACATGACAGCAGAAGGCAGTTTAACTTTAGGAGGAAGTATAAGCGCTATTCTTATAATTAATAATATAAATCCTATTTTAAGTATTTTTATTGCCGGATTATGTGGATCGCTTTCGGGATTGATCACAGGATTTTTACATACTAAATTAAAAATTCAGGCAATACTTTCGGGTATTCTCACAATGATAGCGCTATACTCGATAAATATAAGGATAATGGGAAAAGCAAATCTCTCGATGTTGAATAAGAACACTATTTTTAAATTAATAGATGATTCATCAATATCCATATTTGTTATTGGATTAATTATTTGCACGTTTATACTTATAACTTTAAATTTATTTTTTAAAACCCGTCTCGGACTGGCAGTGCGTGCCACCGGCGATAACGAACAAATGATGAAAGCTCAGGGAGTAAATACGAATTTTAAAAAAATTTTAGCTCTTATGATAAGCAATTTTCTATGTGCTACTTCGGGAGCATTAATTTCACAAAGTCAAGGATATTCAGATGTAAATATGGGAACAGGAACAATTGTTATAGCTCTTGCTTCAATTGTGATTGGAGAAACTTTAATTAAAAGTAATTCATTTTTTTTAAAACTTGTTTCTGTAGTTTTAGGTTCAATAGTTTACAGATTTATAATTTTCATTGTATTGAGTTTAGGAATGAATCCAAGTGATTTAAAACTTTTTACTGCTGTTAGTGCAGCTGTTTTATTGGCTTTACCTACTATCAAGAAAAATATTATAGGAGGAATACATTGTGCTAAAGATTAGAAATTTATGTAAGACTTTTCATAAAGGAGAACCAGACGAAAAAATAATTTTTGATAATTTTAATATCGAAGTTAAAAGAGGTGAATTTGTTACAATTATAGGTGGAAATGGAGCTGGAAAATCAACTTTAATGAATTTGATTTCAGGTTCTGAATTTCCAGACTCAGGAAAAATTTTTATAAACAATGAAGATGTAACAAATTTACCTGAACACAAACGTTCTAAATTTATCGGCAGAGTTTTTCAAGATCCTTTGAAGGGAACATCTCCTAATTTAACGATTGAAGAAAATTTGTCTCTTGCAATGCTAAGAAATTCAAAGAAGAATTTATACTTTGCAATTAATAAACAAAATACAGAATTTTTTAAAAATAAACTTGCGCAATTGGATTTAGGACTTGAAAACAGAATGAAAACTAAAATAGGTCTGCTTTCGGGAGGGCAAAGGCAAGCGGTTACATTATTAATGGCAACATTAGTAAAACCTAAGATACTGCTTTTAGATGAACATACTGCAGCTCTTGATCCAAAATCACGAATTAAAATCTTGGAATTGACTAAAAAAATCACAAATAGTGGAGAAATAACTACTTTAATGATTACTCATGATATAGAAAATGCATTAAATTTTGGCAATAGAACAATAATGTTAAGTAAAGGTAGTGTAGCTTTGGATTTAAATGCTGATGATCGTAAAAATATAGACTTAAATGCTCTTAATTTTTAAAAGTTTATTTCAGTAAATTATGTAAGAAAATTTTTATAATGTGTATGAGTAAAAATAAAAATTAGACTATCAAAACTGATAATCTAATTTATTTCAAAACTCGTCATGCCTCATAAAACAAACTATACTGGTCCGAGTGACAGGAGTTGAACCTGCGGCCTCTTGAACCCCATTCAAGCGCGCTACCAAACTGCGCCACACCCGGTCACAAGTATTATAACATAAGTATATAAAAAAGCAATATAAAAAAATGAGTATTTTTAGAGATGTTTTTTGTCTTTTATTTTGTCTGTTGATAGTCAGCAAAAAAAATGCTAAAATAAAAAAATAAAAATTTTATGAGGTGATTTAAAATGTCGGGACATTCAAAATGGAATAATATAAAAAGGAAAAAGGAGAAAACCGATTTCGAAAGAGCAAAAATTTTTACTAAAATAGGAAGAGAATTAGCAGTTGCAGTTAGAGAAGGTGGTGCAGACCCCACCGTGAATTTTAAACTAAGAGATTGTATTTCAAAAGCTAAATCTAACAATGTTCCAAATGACAATATTGAAAGAATTATAAAAAAAGCTGCATCAAGTTCCGAAGGCGAAAATTTTGAAGATATAACTTATGAAGGGTATGGTCCTTTTGGGGTGGCTGTAATAGTTGAAACCTTAACAGACAATAGAAACAGAACAGCTGGAAATATAAGGCATTACTTTAGCAAGTATGGTGGAAATTTGGGAGCTAGTGGATGTGTTTCTTTTATGTTTTCCAAAAAAGGAGTAATTGTTATACAAACGGAAGAGACTGATTTGTCAAGTCTTGAAGAAGATGCTATCGAAGCAGGAGCAAGCGATTTTCAATCTGATGAAGATATTTTTATTGTGTACTGTGAAAAAGAAGACTATGAAAATGTATATGAGTATCTTAAAAATAAAAATTATTCATTTGTGTCTTCAGAAATAGCAATGGTTCCAAATACATATGTTTCATTAAATGAAGAAGAAAGTGAAAAAGTTAATACTTTATTGGATATACTAGAAGAAGATGAAGATGTTAAAAATGTTTGGCATAATTTAAAATAAAAGAAGTGGTGGTATTTTGAAATTTTTAGTTCTGGATGGTAATAGCATATTTAGCAGAGCTTTCTATGGTATTAAAATGCTTTCTAATAAAAGTGGTCAAATGACTAACGGAATATACGGTTTTATTTCGACTCTTTGGAGGCTTTTAGCAGAAGTAAACCCTGACAGAGTTGCCATTGCTTTTGACATATCTGCTCCTACCTTTAGGCATAAAATGTATGAAGGCTATAAAGCTACTAGACATAAGACTCCTGATGAACTTATAAGTCAACTCCCGATTTTAAAAGAGCTTTTATTTTCTATGGGTTATCAAATGATTTCACTTGAAGGTTATGAAGCTGATGATATTCTAGGTACTTTTTCATATTATTGTGAAGAAAATAAATATGATTGTGTTTTAGCTACTGGTGACAGAGATATTTTGCAGCTTGTTTCTAAAAATGTTTGTGTTAGGATTGCATCAACTAAATTTGGTAAACCTGAATCTACTTTATATGATTTAGATGAAGTAAAAAAAGAATACGGAGTTATGCCTGAAAATTTAGTTGATATAAAAGCACTTCAAGGTGACACTTCGGACAACATACCTGGTGTTAAAGGAATAGGCAAAAAAACCGCAAATGATCTTATTGTGAAGTTCGGAAATATAGATCAAATTTATGAGAATATTGAAATTATTGATATAAAGCCAAGTTTAAAAGAAAAACTTATAGCGGGTAAAGATTCTGCTTATCTTAGTTACGCTTTAGGGAAGATAGATAAACATGTTCCTATAGAGATTAATGAACAAGATTATGTAGTAAGAAAAATGGATTCTTTTTCTGTTAAAAAAATAATGACCGATCTTGAATTTTTTTCCTTTATAAAAAAACTTGATATAAAAGATGATTCTGAAAAAATTATTTTAGAAAAAATAGATTTAAAATATTTTAAATCTCTAATTTCCGAAAAAGATTGTTTGAATTTCATGATGTGTTTTGGAGAATTTGAAATTAAAAAAATTTTTATTTCGGTTTTGGAAGAAAATAAAATTTATATGTACGAATTTCTTGAAGACAGCGATCGGAAAGCAGTTTTGAAAGATCTAATGGAAAGTTCTAAAATTGAAAAGGTTACTCATAATTTTAAAATCCTTGAAAAGTATCTTGAAAGACTGGATATAGAAGTAAAATTTAAACATTTTGATGTTATGCTTGCCTCTTATCTTATTAATCCTTCAGAAAAAGATTATGAAATTTCAAGACTTGAAAATATATATGAGATTTCAAAACCGAGTATTTGCAGTGCTGAAAATCAGTCTTGTACTGAGGAAGATATTAGTTTGGCCGAAAAAACATATTCTGTAGCAAAGCTCAAACCAATACTTGAAGAAAAAATCAAACAAAATAATCAAAATAACCTACTTGAAAAAATAGAACAACCGCTTTCAAAAGTCCTTGCAAGTATGGAAAATATAGGATTTTTAGTCGATAAAAAAGGTCTTGAAAATTACTCTGAAGAGTTAAAATTAAAACTTGCTGAAATAGAAAAAGAAATATATGATTTGAGTGGTGAAGAATTTAATATAAATTCTCCGAAACAGCTAGGAACTGTATTATTTGAAAAATTGAAGCTTCCTTATGGTAAAAAAGGTAAGACTGGTTATTCTACAGGTGCAGCAATACTTGAAAAATTAAGTGATGAATATGAAGTTGTAAAAAAAATTCTTGATTACAGAGCGTTGTCTAAATTGAAATCTACTTATTGTGACGGAATAGTTAAACTTATTACTCCTTCAGGAAGAGTTCATTCTTCCTTTAATCAAACTGAAACAAGAACTGGAAGAATAAGCTCTTCTGAGCCTAACCTTCAAAATATTCCCGTAAGAACAAAAAGAGGAAAACTTTTAAGAAAATTTTTTAAAGCTCCTGAAGACTTTTGCCTTATAGATGCGGATTACTCTCAAATCGAGCTTAGAGTGCTTGCTCATGTGGCTCAGGATGAAAATATGATAAAAGCTTTTAAAAACAAGGAAGATATACACGCAATTACAGCATCTGAAATAATGGGTGTTCCTCTTGATATGGTTACCCCCGAAATGAGATTTAGAGCAAAAGCAATAAACTTTGGCATACTTTACGGTATGAGCGCTTTTTCTCTTGCAAAAGATTTAGAAATAGGTTTTGATGAAGCTCAAATATATATATCAAGATACCTTAATCATTATAAAGGTGTCAGTAATTATATGAGCGAAGTTATTGACCGTGCAAAAATTGACGGTTTTGTTGAAACTATTTTTTTCAGAAGAAGATATTTACCTGAGCTTAGCATGTCGAATCGTAATTTGAGAGCTTTTGGAGAAAGAGTAGCAAGGAATATGCCTATTCAGGGAGCAGCTGCTGATATTATAAAAATTGCTATGATAAATGTTTATGAAAAGCTAAAACAAAAAAAATCAAAGCTTATACTTCAAGTGCATGATGAACTTATAATTGAATCTCCTAAAATCGAAGCCGAAGAGGTAAAAATTATTCTTAAAAATGAAATGGAAAATGCAGTTAAACTTTCTGTTCCTTTGGACGTAAACATAAGCGTGGGAAAGACGTGGTTCGATGCTAAAGAATGAAATTATTTGTCTTAATAATTCTGATATACCTGAAGTTTTAGAAATCGAACGTTCGTGTTTTTCGAATCCTTGGTCAAAAAAGTCTTTAGAAGAATCTTTTAATGATTGTAATTCTTATTTTATAGGATTTAAAATAAATGAATTATTGGCAGGATACGGAGGAATGTATGTTGCTGCAAGTAAAGAAGGTTATATTTTTAATGTTGCGGTGAGAAAAGATTTTCAGAGAATGAAAGTTGCTACCAAAATGATGAATCATTTTATTAAGTATTGTAAAGCTCTTAATTTAGATTTTTTGTCTCTGGAGGTAAGAGAGTCAAATAAGCCTGCACAATGCCTTTATAAAAAATGTGGATTCGAAAAAGTAGGGTTAAGAAAAAATTTTTATGAAAAGCCGCAAGAAAATGCAGTTATAATGACTTATTATTTTAAATAAATAAAAAGGTGGAACGGTAATTTTATGAATATACTTGCTATTGAATCTTCATGTGATGATACAGCTGCAGCAATAGTGAAAGACGGAAGAAAAATAGTTTCATGTAAAACTTTTTCTCAAATAGAAAAACATAAAGTTTATGGTGGTGTTGTACCCGAAGTTGCTTCAAGAAACCATATAGAAGCTGTTGTTCCAATTACAAAAAGCGTATTGGAAGAATCGGGATTTACTTGGAATGACGTAGATGCTTTAGCAGTAACATATGCTCCTGGTTTAGTGGGGTCTTTATTGGTTGGAGTCAATTTTGTAAAAGGTCTTTCTCTTTCTACAGGTCTTCCAATTATTCCGGTACATCATGTAAAAGGTCATATTGCTTCGCTTTATTTAAGTAATCCTGAATTAAAACCTCCTTTTCTTTGCTTAGTAGTTTCAGGTGGGCATTGCTCTATATTTGAGGTTGTTGATTATACTAAAATTAAAACTATAGGTAAGACCAGAGATGATGCTGCTGGCGAAGCTTTTGATAAAATCGGAAGAAAACTCGGATTTGACTATCCTGGAGGAATAAAACTTGACAAAGTAGCGGATAAAGGAAATGATGAAGCTTTCAAGTTTCCTGTACCTTTAAAAGGAGAAGATACTTTTGATTTTAGTTTTTCAGGGCTAAAAACTTCAATGATGAATACTATAAACAGTTTGAATCAAAAAAGTTCTGAGTTACCTATAGAAGATTTATCTGCTTCTTTTAGAAAAGCTGTTGTTGAATATTTAGTTGCTAATGTTATGAGAGCATCATCCAAATATAGGTATACAAGTATAGGAGTTTGCGGAGGAGTTTCTGCCAATTCACTTTTAAGAAAAAGATTAGAAGAAGAATGTCTGAAAAAAAACATGAAATTTTTCAAACCAGATATTAATTTATGCGGTGACAATGCTGCAATGATAGGATCTCAAGCTTATTATGAATTTTTAAATGGAAAATCACCAGCAACCTTAAATCTTAATGCTTATGCAAGTATGAATGTCGAAAATTAAATAAAGAGCTTCTTTTTACAGAAGCTCTTTATTTTGCTTTATTATTTATTTTTTGCCCATTTTACAATTTTCTTAATACCGTGTTCTAATCCTATACCAATAGCGCCGCTGGTAACTACTAAAGCACTAAGCGTTACAGCATTACCTGCAATAATACCAGCTTTTTCTTTATTAGACAACATATTATCAGATAATGCAAATACTCCGGAACCCGGTATCAATAATCCCATTCCGAAATTTTCAGCAAAGCTACCATCACTTTTACCGCCACCAACAATACCTTCCAGTTCGGTTTCTGAAAGAACAGACAACTTTTTAAATGATTCAAATTTTTTATTTTTCATTATTAATTCCTCCACAAATTTTCGATTACTTTCGAATGTACTATACAAGTATTACACTGTAAATTGAATTTACTATTAAATTTTTTTATTGAAACAAATGGAAATAAAGTATTATATTAACCGCTATAGCCACTAAGAAAAAGCTGATTGCTATAGCACTTGTCCAACGTTCAAGAAAAGAGTCTATTGATCTTGAATTGTGTTTAGAAAGGAAAGTGTCTCCACTAGAGCCTGTTATTACTCCCATTGATTTTTCATGACCTTCCTGAAATAAAACTACTGCCGTTACCGCTATTGCCAAAATAATTAAAATAACTCCTAAAACAATTTCTAAAGTACTCATTAATAAACACCTCACATAGAAGAATTTTCTGCTCTGTAAAGCCAAACTTGAGCAATATCCATAGCTTCATATAAACCGTTTTTTTCGCTCATCTTAACTATTTTTTTTGCATCATCAATTCCACCTTTGGTATCTACCATTGCTACGCAAACTTTCGATGCAATTTCTAAATCCTTAAAGGGTTTAGTTTCTTTAATTTCCATTTTTATTACGTATTTGTCTGTTGAATTACCGTAATAAATAATGTCCCCGCACCTTAAAAACGGTTTCCCTTTGTAAAGAAGGAACGGATTGCTTTTTGTAGCTTCAACATTTTTTTTAGTGCCTTTCATACTGAAAAACCTCACAAAAATTTAATTTGAATACCTGAGCTTTAATTATATCACTTGAAATATTTTTTTTCAAGTGGTTTGTTCTTATTTTAGTATAAAAATTTATAAAAGTTATAATATTTTTCCTGAATTTTTTAAGTTTTACTATTTTTATGATATTTATATTTCTTGACACACAACATAGATATGTAATAAAATTAATTTGAAAAGATTGAAAACAAATATCTGTTAATTTTGGTTTTATCTATGCTAGGTGATACTGGTTATAAATTCACAGCTTTAAATAAGATATTTTTTGTGCTGATTTGGGTTTTTTTTATTTTCGGCATATAATTTTTTCTAATTTTTTTAAAACAGGAGGTAAAAAATAATTTGAAAATTGTTGTATTATTGATAGCAGCTTTATGCAGTTTTTTTGCTTTTGCTTTCGGAGTACTTTACAGAAAATTTCAAGCCGAAAAGATGATCTCTTCAGCTGAAGAAGAAGCTAAAAGAATTTTAGAAGTTGCAAAGGAATTAGCTGAGACAAAGAAAAAAGAAGTTGTTCTTGAAGGAAAAGAGGAAGTACAAAAGTTTAGGATAGACACGGAAAAGGAACTTTCTGAGAGAAGGAAAGACATTCAGCATCAAGAACATAGAGTTACTCAGAGAGAAGAAAATCTTGACAGAAAAATCGAATCCTTGGAGCTTCAAGAAAAAGATATTCTTCAACGTGAAAAAGATGTTAAAGATAAGTATGCCGAAGCCGAAGACGTTAAGAAAAAACAAATGGAGATACTTCAAAAAATTTCAGGATTCACAACTCAGCAAGCAAAAAAATTTATACTTGAGAATCTAGAAAAAGATCTTATCCATGAAAAAGCAGTGAAAATAGCAATTTATGAACAAGACCTTAAAGACGATTGCGAAAAAAAAGCGAAAGATATACTTTCCAGAGCTATTCAAAGGTGTACTTGTGACTATGTTTCGGAGTCTACTATATCTGTCGTAACACTTCCAAGTGATGATATGAAAGGTAGAATAATTGGCAGAGAAGGAAGAAATATAAGGTCAATTGAAAATTTAACTGGAGTAGACCTTATAATAGACGACACACCGGAAACAATAACGCTTTCTTCTTTTGAACCTGTAAGAAGAGAAATTGCAAGGATTGCACTTGAAAGATTAGTTGCAGATGGTAGAATTCATCCAGCAAAAATTGAAGAAATGGTAGAAAAAGCCAGAGAAGACGTTGAAAGAAATATTCGTGAAGAAGGTCAGCGAGCAGTACTTGAATTTAGAATTAACAGCATACACCCAGAGCTTGTAAAGCTTTTAGGAAAACTTAAATTCAGAACCAGTTATGGTCAAAATGCTCTTAGTCATTCTATAGAAGTTGCATACATTTGCGGATCCATCGCTTCGGAAATAGGAATAGATTATTCTTTAGCTGTTCGAGCAGGACTTTTGCATGATATAGGAAAAGCTCTCGATAAAGAAAATGAAGGATCCCATATTGAACTCGGAGTAAACGTTCTAAAAAAATATAAAGAATCCGAAGAAGTTATTCATGCAGTACATGCTCATCACTGTGATATAGATCCAAAAACACCGCTTGCATTTGTTTTGCAAGCTGCCGACACCGCTTCTGCGGCAAGACCAGGAGCAAGACGTGAAAACCCAGAAAATTATATAAGACGTCTTGAAAAACTAGAAGCTTTAGCATCTTCATTTCCTGGAGTCAGAAATTGTTATGCTATACAGGCTGGAAGAGAAATAAGAGTTATGGTTAAACCAGAAGCGATAAATGATGAAGATATGATACCGCTTGCAAGAGAAATGTGCAAAAAGATTGAGTCTGAACTTGATTACCCAGGACAAATAAAAGTCAACATAATAAGAGAAAGTAGAGCAATAGATTACGCGAAATAAGGAGAGATTCCTATGAGAATTCTTGCAATAGGAGATATTGTAGGCAAAAATGGTACAGATTTTTTGAGACCAAGACTTAAAAGAATAAAAGAAGAAAACAAAATAGATTTTGTTGTTGCAAATGCAGAAAATTCTGCAGAAGGAAATGGTGTTCTGCCAAATGTTTGTGACGCACTTTTTGAATGTGGTGTAGACGTTATAACAGGAGGAAATCATTCTTTCAGAAGAAGAGAAATATTTCCTTATTTAAATAATAACCATAAAATTTTAAGACCATATAATTTCCCTTCTGCTACAACTCCTGGAGTTGGATATTGTAAAGTGGATTTTAAGGATATAAAAATTGGAGTCGTAAATATTATTGGGGTTGTTTATCTTGAAAGTCTTATGTCTCCATTTGAAGCTATTGATGAAGCGATAAAAAAATGTAGTGACTGCGCTATTAACATAGTTGACTTTCATGCCGAAGCCACTGCAGAAAAAAGAGCAATGGGATTTTATATTGACGGAAGAGTTTCAGCTATTTTTGGTACTCATACACATGTTCAAACTTCGGATGAAGAGATTTTTGAGGGAGGAACAGGGTACATTACTGATGTAGGAATGACTGGCGTTATTGATTCTGTTTTGGGTGTTAAAAAAGAGCTTTCTATAAAAAGGATGAAAAATAAAATACCTTTAAGATTTGAAAATGCTCAAGGAAAATGTAAAATGGAGTGCGTTATATTTGATATCGATGAAAAAAGCGGTAAGACAAAAAACATTGAAAGACGCAGAATAATTTAAATTTTATGTATCTTAATTAAGGAGTGTGCTTTATATTGTTAACTGGTTTACGTCTAAAAAATGCATTTATTTCGGGTGCAAATAATATAATTAAAAACAAAGAACATGTAAATGAACTAAATATTTTTCCTGTTCCTGACGGAGACACTGGAACTAATATGTCTATGACGATTTCAACTGCTTCTGCATCTATTTCAAAGCTTTCCGATAATGTATCTGTAGGAGAAGTTATCCGTGAGTTTGTTCCTAATTTACTTCGTGGTGCAAGAGGAAATTCAGGAGTAATTCTTTCTATACTTTTCAGGGGATTTAATAAACTTTTTTCTAATGCCGAATCGTTAACTGGTTCAGATTTCATAGATGCTCTCGAAATAGGAGTTAAAGGCGCTTACCAAGCGGTAACAAAACCGACTGAAGGTACAATGCTAACTGTTGCCAGAGTTGCATATGAAAAAGGTAAAGAAGCTCTCAAAGTAAGTAATGACTTAGTTATTGTTTGGGAACAAGTTTGTAAAGGAGCAAGAGAAGCTCTTGAACAAACACCAGAACTTTTACCTGTTTTGAAAAAAGCTGGCGTAGTTGATGCGGGAGGAAAAGGCCTCTGCCTTATATTCGAAGGGATGCTTTCGGTTTTCAAAAATAATGAAATTATAGATTGTGAATCTTTTAATAATCAAGATATAGAAAGTGATGATGCTTTTAAAAATGCAGCAGCTGAATTTGACGGAGATATAAGATTTACTTATTGCACGGAGTTTATAGTTAAAAGAAATAGATTCTGTAAAATAGATCCTCAAAAATTAAGAGCTAGACTTCAAAAAATAGGAGATTGTGTAGTTGTTGTAAATGACGAAGATATAATTAAAGTTCATGTACATACAGAAATGCCTGGAAAAGCATTACAAGAAGGATTAAAATTCGGCCAGCTTATAACTGTTAAAGTTGAAAATATGAAAGAACAGCATAGACTTGCAGTCGAAGCAAGAAATGAAAAGCTCGCAAAAGAAGAAACAGACGATTTTAGTCCTAAAGGCCCTGAGGAAGAGGTGGGGTTTGTCTCTGTTGCGGCAGGAGAAGGAGTTATATCTCTTTTCAAAGAAATAGGATGCTCGAATGTTATTAGTGGCGGTCAAACAATGAATCCGAGTACGGACAGGATAGTTCAAGCTATTTTAGCAACTCCTGCAAAAACAGTTTATGTTTTTCCAAATAACAAAAATATTATTATGTCTGCACAACAAGCTACTAAACTTGTTAAAGACAGAGAAGCAGTTATAGTTCCTACTAAAACCATTCCTCAAGGTATCTCTGCTATGCTTTCTTTCGACGCAGATATGAGCAAAGAAAAAAATTTAGAAAATATGGTTAAAGTTTCATCAAGAGTTAAAACAGGTCAAATAACTTTTGCTGCAAGAGATTCTGAATTCGGAGGATTCAAAATTAAAGAAAATGATATTTTAGCTCTTTCCGATGGAAAGCTTGTATTTAATGAAAAAGATCCTATTAAAGCAGTTGTTAAATTAGCAAAATCAATGGTTACAAAAGATTCTGAATTTATGACTCTTATTTATGGAGATGCAGTAAGTCTTAAACAAGCTCAGGCTGCTCAAAGTATGATAGAATCAGCTGTTAAAAATGATATTGAAATTAATTTAGTAAATGGCGGTCAACCTATTTATCATTTTATTATTTCTGTTGAGTAGTTAAATTAATCTTATGTGTTCAAAAGTAACTTTTGGAAAGGTAGATGGAAATGAAGTTTAGTAAAAAAATTGTTTTTACATGTTGTATGCTGTTGTCAGTGATTTTTGGAATTATGGGAGTATTCAAAGCTTTTGGAAGTAGTAAACCTGTTAATTCCAATAGTTGCGAAACTGATATTCCAATAGCAATGGCTCTTGACGATAATTACCTGTATCCAACTATAGTAGCAATGACTTCAATTCTTGAAAATGCCGATTCTAACACAAAATACGATTTTTATATTATGCATCCAGCAGAATTTAAATCGGAAAATAAAAATAAGCTCAAAAGTTTTGAAAAGAAATATGAAAAATGCAAAGTAAATATTATCGATATGGGTAATGATTATAAAGATGCAAATAGTACCGGTCTTGCTACACCGACTTACTATAGACTTTCTCTTTCGGAGCTTTTACCAAAAGTTGATAAGATATTATGGCTTGATGGGGATGTATTGGTTTTTAAGGACTTAAAAGAAATGTACAATTTAAATATGGAAGGAATTTATTACCGTGGTTTCTTAGATTTAAATGTGAATGGTTTTAATAGTTTTAATCTTCCTGAAAGCCAGGGAATATGTGCAGGCGTAATGTTAGTTAATCTTTCAAAGCTTCGTGAAGATAATATGGTTATGAAATTCAAACAATTCATTAAAGAAAATAATAATAGTCTGTATAAGCACGACCAAACCGTTATAAATATTATATGCCATGATAAAATAGGAATTCTTCCTCCGCAATTTGGTATGTTCAATTTTTACACTAATGCTGAAAATGCAAAATCATATTCCGATAAGCTTACAGGGTCTAACAAATACAGCTATGAAGACATGTATAATGGATTTAATAACCTTACTGTTTTGCATTGCGTAGATAAACCTTGGGTACGATTTTACGAAGCACCTTTTGGAAACAAATGGTGGGATTATGCTAATAAAAGCGATTTTTATAATGAAATATCTAATAATTATAAATTTTCAGCTAAGGAATAATATCTATTTCTCACGGCAGGAGGTATAGGATGTAAGTCTAGTACCGTAGGGTAGACGGGAATTTACACATTTAAAAAAATACAATTTGAATAGCAATTAAAAAATAGCATTAGTTTTTGGATTTTTAGGAGTTAAAAATGGATGTCAATTTACTAAAGGGTGTTGGAGAAAAAACTTCTTTAATGCTAAAAAAATTGGGAATAGAAACCATTGAAGACTTAGTTAAGTTTTATCCGAAAAGATATGAAGACTGGAGTAATCAAATTAAATTAAGTGAAGCAGTCGGAAAACAATCGTCTTGTATTAAAGTTAAAATATTATCTAAGCTTATGCCAGTAAGATTAGGTAGCGGTAAGTTGCTTTTTAAGCTTGCCGCTACTGACGGACTTGAAAAGGCAGAGCTCCTTTTTTTTAATGATTTTTATTCTTATAAAAAATTTGAAATAGAAAAAGAATACGTAGTCATGGGAAAAGTAACTTTTTCTTTTGGAAAATATCAAATATCTTCTGTTAAAGTAAATGAATCATGTCAAGATCTTATACCTATATATCATCAAGTTAAAGGAATTAGCTCGAAAAAAATCTCTTCATTAATTAAAAATGCATTTGAAAAAATTAATTTTGATAATGAAATTTTTCCGAAAAAGTTTTTGGAGGAAAATAATTTATGTTCTATAAATTTCGCAATAGAGAATATACATTTTCCTTCCTCGAAAGATTTTTTAAGTATTGCAAGAAATAGAATTATATTTGAAGAGTTTTTCCTTTACTATTTGAATATGAAATCAATAAAAAACAAAGCGAAGCATTCAACTGAAATTTTTGTTAAAAAAGATTTTTCCGAAGAGTTTTATAAACTTTTACCATTTGAATTAACGGAATATCAAAAAAACTCTATACAAGAGTGCTTAAATGATATGAATTCTGGTCTTTCGATGAACAGATTACTTCAAGGAGATGTAGGATCAGGTAAAACAGCGGTCGCAGCAGGTATTTCTTATACTGTCTCAAAGAACGGTTATCAGGTTGCGTTTATGGCTCCGACCGAATTGCTTGCTGTTCAGCATTATAAAACTCTTTCCGATTTTTTTAAAAATTCAGATGTAACAGTAGAGCTTGTTCATGGGTCACTTAAAACTAAGGAAAAAAATATTTCTTATGAAAATGTATCATCTGGAAACAAAAAAATAATTGTAGGAACTCATGCTCTTATTTCCGAAAAATTAAAGTTCAAAAATTTGGGTCTTATTATAACAGACGAGCAGCATAGATTTGGGGTAAATCAAAGAGGTAAACTTACAAAAAAAGGAGAATTTCCTCATGTTCTTGTTATGTCTGCAACACCTATACCAAGAACACTTGCAATGATTGTTTATGGCGACCTTGATATTTCAATTTTGCCAAGCACTTTACCAGGAAGGAAAAAAATAGATACTTACCATATTGACTCAAGTAAAAGAGAAAGAATGTATGGGTTTTTAAATAAAACTATTTCTAACGGGAATCAAGTATATATAGTGTGTGCAAGTATAGAAGAAAAAGACAGTGATGATTTAAGTGTGCAAAAGTGCCGAGAAATGCTTATTGAATATGGTTTTAAAAGCGAAGAAATTTCTATTCTACATGGTAAAATGAATTCTTCAGAAAAAGACATCATAATGAAGAATTTTATAGAAGGAAAAATAAAAATTTTAGTTGCGACAACTGTAATAGAAGTTGGTATAGATGTTTCAAATGCAACTATTATAGTAATTGAAAATGCTGAAAGGTTTGGAATATCTCAGCTTCACCAGTTAAGAGGAAGAGTAGGGAGAGGAACTGAAAAATCTTATTGTATACTAGTGTCGGATTCTAGAAGTAAAAATTCGTTAAGAAGATTCGATGCAATGAAAAATTCTGGAGATGGTTTTTTTCTTTCAGAAGAAGACCTTAAAATAAGGGGCCCTGGAGATTTCTTCGGAGTTAATCAGCATGGAACTCCAAATATAAAAATATCTACATGTTGTGAAGATATACATATAGTTAAAAAAGCTCAGATATTAGCTCAGAGTTTTTCTGAGGACCTTTCAATATTGGAAGATCCTGAATATTTGAATCTTAAAAATAAGATTTTGGAAACTCAAAGTAATAAAATACAATGTGAAAGTATTATTTTTTAATTTTAAAAAGGAGCAATAAAGTGATTTCAACGGGAATAGACATGATTGAAATATCAAGAATAAAAAAATCTATTAAAAGACCTGGATTTTTAAAGTTTATTTTTAGTCAAGAAGAAATAGATTTTTTTAAAGAAATAAAATTTAACGTTCAAAGCATTTCTGCAGCATTTTGTGCTAAGGAAGCCTTTGCAAAAGCTATGGGGAGCGGTTTTAGAGGTTTTTCTTTTAAAGATGTTAATATTTTTCACGATAATTTAGGAAAACCATATATATCTCTTGGCGGTAATGCTAAAAAGCTTTTTTCAGATAATATACTCGAAATTTCTTTGAGTTTGACCCATACAAAAAATTATGCTTGTGCAGTAGTTGTATGTATTAATAAGTAATCCTTGTGATATTTGGAGGTAATTGAAAATGGAAGTCTATAAACATAGTATAAGCATTATAAATAGAGAAATGATTGAACATAAGCTTCCAAAACGTCCTGATGAAAGTTATAAGGGTGATTTCGGTAAGCTTTTTTGTGTTTGCGGAAGTAAAAAAATGCCCGGAGCACTAATGTTTGTTATTAATGCAGCACTTAAAAGTGGTGTTGGAGGAATAAAAGTATGTGCTACTCCTTCCTTATATGGAAAAATAAATAACTTTGAGCCAACTCTTTGTATAGTAGAGGAAAATAAGGAAGGTTTTATAAGCAAAAAATCCATAGAAACAATTATAAATGATATGAATAGTTGTTCTGCAGCAGTAGTTGGTCCTGGTCTTGGAACAAATGAAGATACAAAATCATTAGTATATGAAATAATTAAAAAATCTTCTGTACCACTTGTAATAGATGCTGACGGAATAAATGTAATTTCTGAGAATATAAATATACTAAAAGAAAAAAACAGTGAAATTATTTTAACTCCGCATGTAGGAGAAATGTCTAGGCTTATAAATAAAAGTATAGAACATATAAACAGTAAAAAAATTGAATATGCAAGTGAATTTGCAGTAGAAAATAAAATAAATATTGTTTTAAAAGGTTCTAAAACAGTTATAAGCGATGAGATGGGAAACTTATTTTTAAATTATAATAGTAATTCAGGAATGGCAAAAGGAGGAAGCGGTGATGTTCTGTCAGGTATAATAGGATCTTTAGTATCTCAAAAGCTTTCTTTAAAAGACGCAGCAATATGCGGTGTTTTTTTACATGGTTTTGCAGGAAATATTTGTAGAGAAAAATTTTCAAGTGTTTCAATGCTGCCAACAGATTTAATAAATGAACTTCCAAATGTATTTTTGAAATTTGGGTTATAAGGTGATTTTTTGAAAAAAATATTTATGCTTTCAGGTATTTTATTAAGTAGTTTAATTATTAGTGGTTGTAATAATGCTGTTGACAAGTCTTTTCCAATACAAAATAACGTTATTGAAAGAGATGTAAAAATTTCTTTGGCGTGCCAACAATATGAAGGGAAAGTGTATCATAGTCCTGAAGGACTAACAAGTATTACTTTTTCTTCTCCACAAAATTTGAAGGATTTTACTATATCGAGAAATTCTGGGAAATTTGAAATTACTCAAAATGGTCTGGAAGGTCAGTATACTAAACAACCACTACCTCAAAACTCTGAATTGAGATATTTTATGGATATTTTAGATACAATAAGCGGAGATAAAAGTAAATTAACATTAAAAAAGGAAGAAGAAGGAGAAAAATTATACTCAGGAGTTATAAACAATAATGAATTTAGTATCATTTTAGGAAAAAATAATGATATAATCAGAATTTCAATGAACAATCCAGAGATGGAAGTGGAATTTAAGTACTAAAATAATTAAAAAATTACAAAATGCACAAATGATATAAATTAAAGTTGGTCAAAACGTAAAACCTAAAAAAAAGTGTTGACAAAACAAGAGGTGATATGATACTATAAATGAGCGCTGAGGGGAACGGAAGTGAACGAGAGGCGCGAAAGGACCTTGAAAATTAA
>CAKUXU010000003.1 GCA_934700635.1 uncultured Eubacteriales bacterium
ACTTTGAACGTACATTGCCATATCTACATATACTCCTTATTAACATACAGATGTTATCGCAAATAATCTAAAAAATTACACACATATGAGTTTCAAAGTAAATTTTTAATATATAAATGCGATAACATCTATCTATATTCTCTAAAACTATATTCAGTTAAAAATTTTATAAATAGCAATCAGCAACTCAGTAAACTACCGTATACTAAAGCAATGTAATCCTACTACTAATAACTCCAATGGATTTAAAATTAGAATAAATCGAAGAAATACTTTTATATACGTGAAGTGATATTGAAAAATTCAAATCGATGGCCGGACTATTTTTCTTTTCTTTATCAATTTCATCAAAGCAATTTTGAATAGTATTCTTAAAAAAAACATATGTATCGTATGCTTGATTAAAATTCATATTGAAAAATACAACGCTTTTTTTCGACAAAATATCATCTATTGCATTTATTATCTCTCTCGATTTTTCTAAAGCAATTATACTGGAAAGATTATCCCCTTCAACTATTTCCCTATTTTCAACAAAATTTAAAGAATTTTTATGAAAATCAATTAAAAGATTCTTATACTTAGAAAATTTATCTTCAAGTTCTTTTTCAAAACTTGTAAGTATTTTTATTTCTTCTAAAGTTAATTTTCTTGAGCATTCTTCTGGTTTCTCTTTTGAATCTTCTTTTGATTTTTTTGAAGATACATACAAATTTACATCCGTCAGACTGCTTTCAGTAATAATTCCATAATCTATAAGCATATATTGCATTTTATCCGCATAGTTTGATAAAGCTAAAAAAGATTCCGCAGCAATGATCTCGTTGGAAACACTTCTATTGTCATTTAAACTTTTAAATTTTGTCTTGACTTCTTCATTTACCTCTAAAATTTCTTCTAAAAGTTTTTCAAAATCTTCTTTAAATATATTAATATATCTATCGGAACTTAAAATTTTACTATTAGGAGAAATTACTTTATTTCCATTCAAAATGTCACTAATCACACTTAAAATTTCTATTACTTTAATATAAGATTTTTTCATTTTATTTTTAGTGTACGTGCTTTCAGGGCGATTAAATGTTTCTATGTAGTCTATATTGACTTGTTTAGAATCAATAGGCACACTATCTGGTTGAATTTCACTGAACATTCCTAAACCACTGTTTGTAATGTTATAGTAATTGCGTACAAAGTTGACTAAATACTCATCTTTAAATCTTTTAAGTGCTTCTTTTAGTATTGCTAATCGATTATCTATAGATTGCTTTAATTGACCACCTTCTGGTTTTTGCTCTGAAATACTACAATACATTGCCATGTTGCTTTACCACCCTATTAGTTATTATTTATAAATGTTAAATTAATTTCATCGAATGGGACAATAAACGGGATAATACCCATTTCCTGAAACTTCACATAAAAATAATACATTTTTTCAGAGATATCTGCAATTTTTTTGAGTTGAACAATATTATTTAAAAATTCTTTTTTGTAGTTATTTTCTCCGTATTGGATCAAATAACTTAAATTTTTTGCATCTGGAGTATGAAGAACATCTTCAATTGTTTTATAAAAGTAATTATATGTTTTAGTCCTATTTTCTTCAGCCAAACATCCTAATACACAATCATGAATTAATTTTTCAACATCATTTAAAGTAAAATACTTTTTAAGATTAAAATTTCCATTTAAAATATCTTCTAAAGCATTATTCATATCTTCTCTCATTCTAATCGCTAGTGGGTTAGCAAACATTGGTTTTCCCATAGAATCATATACTTTTCTGCAGTCTTTTTCCATTTCTTCTATTCTATGTATAATTTCTTTTAGATTATTTATGTCTTTCAGAGTATTATTGCTTAATTTTGAGTTTTTTAGTGGTTGTTGTACTGGTGTGCTAAATATTGCCATATTAAATCGTACCCCTATCAAATAATTGTTTATTAACTACCTCCGGTAAAGCTTAAAGAGGTGGCTTCTTGCTTCAACCACTCTGCATTCTAACGAATTGAGAACACCTTACATAGTATCCACAAGAGTCAATTTCGGTATACCCTCTACGGTACTAGGTTTACATCTTCTTATGCTTAGAAAAAAGTATTACGCCCTATAGGTTAAATAATAATACCGTAATTTTTAAAAGTACTATATATTGAATCTATTGTTAAAGCAGTGCAATTTAATTTATTAATAGTTACTTGTCTAATGTTCAACTTTCTTTCAGATGGTTTTGAAATTTCACAATTTGAGTTGTCACCTGTCGGTCTAGGTACCTGTTGAATTATTCCATTAGTTGTGTTACGAATAAAATTAATTGCATTTTGAACTTCTAATTCAACACTAAGGTAATAACCACTTAATATTTCAGAAGGTATATTTATTAGAAATAATTTTCGTTTTACTCTTAAAAGACCCTCTATTACATTTAGTATACTGTCACACTCTTTAATAATTTCAGGGGAAACCAAAATCTGACCATTTGATCTAGAACCATCCGCATATACACGTTTGTAGTATCTTTTAAATAAATCTAAACTATCTTTATAATTTAAAAGAACTTTTAATAAATCCTTTTCTGCTGAGTAATTATCGTTGTTGTTTGGTACATTATACATTGCCATATTAAATCATATTCCTCCTATTAAATATTAAATCCATAATTTTTAAAAACATCATATAATGAATCTATCGAATCTGCTATAGAAGTTAATTGTTCAATATTTAAAATTTCATTTTTTAAATCATTTTTAACAGATTCTGGAAGATCATTAATTTCATCACCACTAAAATATTTGTTTATAAAATTGACACTTCTATTATAATGCCAGGCTACTGACATACTTGGTGGTTTTCTTTCGGAAAGACTATTCAACATATCTGTAATAATACTTTGAATGCTTTCATAATAAAAATGAATTACATCCATAGAGACATTAGAGAATATATTGTAATTTCCACTTGAAATATTATTTATAAACTCAATCAGTTGATCACATTTTCTCATAGTTTCCTTAGCATCCGAAAAATTCATTTTTCCTGCAATATCTAGATACAGTGGATCATAAGATGCTTTAAACAAATCTAAAAACTTTTTGCATACTAAAAGATCTTCTTTAAGAGTAGTTCATTTCTACATTCGGCAACAATTCCTGAATATAATTCAGCCTGCTCATTCTGTGCAGTATACATTGCCATTTCATATATCACCTCTTTTTAATTTAAATATTTTAACCATTCAAATACTAAACGGTAAATTAATTATATAACAATCAGATATTAAAATCAAATAAATTGATAAATTTCATAAATATAAACACAAACGTTATATAATCGCTTGTGCTTATTATTAGAATTTAACACTATTTTTTTTATTTTATAATTTAAATGCCTGTATTCTGAGTAGTTCAGAAAATTAACACATTTTTTCGCAAGCTTTGTAGTAAGATCTTCAATATTTTGAGAAATAGACACTATAAAGTAGAGCTTATTCTAGTATCTTATAGTTTTTGATAAATTAAAATACAGATCACAAACTTTCAGGAAAAATTTTATTTCAGCAAATGTTTAAAATTAAGTATATTTATTAAATATTGTGAATTTAAAAATAAACATCATTAAAATATTTATGTTCGTTAGATATTTTTATTGTAATTTACAAATTACGAAACTGAAATTCACTAACATAACATTAAATTAATCATTTTTAATCATTTCTTTAAAAACGTATTCTTTTATTATATTTAAAAATACAGAATTGCTAATCTTAACTTTGTCTGAAACGTTTAAAATTTCTTTTACTTTAGATTCGTTTTTCTTTAAAGCTTTTCTTATTGCATTTCTAATAGATGCTTCAACATTTAATTCTGATGTATTTTTTATTTTAGATACCATGGCATAGGCCTCTTTTAAAAATAAAATTCTCTTTGAATTAATCATGCAAATTAAAGCTTCTACAATATATTCATGGCCTATCAAGTTTACAGGTATACCAATTTTCCTTAATAATTCTTTTATAATTGATATTTGTTTATAATACAGTTTTTTATCGTACATATCAGTGGTGCAATTACTATTTGTCCTATTGTTTTCATATATATTGTTAATTAAATTTAGCATATTTTCATTCCTCTACTAATTATTTTCACCTAAGTGATATTAAATCACTGAAATATATTATATAAATTTCTAAACAAAAAAGTCAATAAGTTGATTGCGATGAGATTAAAGTCTGTATTATTTTATAATTAGAAATAAATTTTTCGCCTAAAACTGAATAAAAATCACATAAGTTGTAACATGAAATCACATAAAAACAAATCCGGTAGCTACCGAAATAAATTTTCAGGTTAAGCTACCGGTAATATTTAATCATTTGTCATATATTTTACTACAAAGATTTGCAAATAAGACATTTAAGAAAAGAAATAAGCGAGGCAATTAAGAATATAAGAAAAAATGCTGCTAATCCAACTATTATAGTCACTATTATAGAAGTTATTTCAAGAGAGATAACAACAAGTGCCAAAGTAGTTAATATTGTACCGAATGTACCTGCAAGTAAACATTTTATGTTCTTAAGCAAACATCTTTCCAGCACTACGCAGCAGCTACTACTGCAAGAATTTATAACCGCTAAAACCATAAGGTAAACGAGTGCAGCAGCTCCGATGCCGAACGCAACCCAAATTCCGTTTAAAATTAGGGGTGTAAGTCCTGACGAAAAAAGAATTGCTGTAATAACACCGAAAATTATTCCTAAAATAATTCCTGCTCCTCCACAACCGCATTTGCAGCTGCAATCTGGTTTATTATTTGTCTTCATTTTTATCAACTCCCCTCTATGTATACTACGCACCACAAATATATTTTGACACTATGGGTTTTACTACGTTTAAAGTAATGATATAATTAATGTCAAGAGGTGACCTTTTATGTTGATACTCGGAATAGATCCCGGATACGCAATTGTAGGATACGGTCTTGTAGAGTTCAAAAACGGTATGTTTAGTGCTAAAAATTACGGTGCCGTTACAACAGACTCAAATCAAGAATTTTTATTAAGACTAGAATCGATATACGATGAAATAAATGAAATTATAAAAATATATAAGCCCGATGCAATGTCCGTTGAGAAACTATATTTTCAAAATAATCATAAAACCGCTATAGATGTTGCCCAAGCAAGAGGAGTTATTCTTTTGGCAGCAAAACAAAATAATTTGCCTGTTTATGAATACACTCCACTTCAAATAAAAAGCGCCTTGACAGGTTATGGAAGAGCTTTAAAACCACAAATAATGCTTATGGTTCAAAGATTACTCAGATTAAAAGAAATACCAAAACCCGATGATACAGCAGATGCACTTGCTGCGGCAATATGCCATGTTCAGTCAATCGGAAAACATTACGTAAATAATTTTATATTGAAAAGTAGGAGTGTGAAATCAATTTGATATACAGCTTAAAAGGGACACTTGAATTAGTACAAGATAATTTTATAGTTATCAATTGTGCAGGTGTCGGCTACAAGTGTGTTTGTTCATTGGTAACAAAATCTTTTTTCAGCGAAAGCCTTTTGAAAGAAATAACAGTATATACTCAATTAAGTGTACGGCAAGATGCTATTGAACTTTTTGGTTTTTCAAGTATTTCAGAACTTGAAAGCTTTAAACTTTTGACTTCTGTTTCAGGAGTAGGTCCTAAAGCGGCCTTAGGAATTTTATCTCAATTTTCTGCAGAAAAACTTTCTTTTATAATTTCAGATTCAGATAGCAAGTCTCTAACAAATGCACCTGGTATAGGTCCAAAGACCGCTAAAAGGATAATTTTAGAGCTTAAAGATAAATTTTCAATGAACAAAGTATCTTCAATAAACGAGACTATCCCCTGTGATATTTCTTCAAGTATAGGAAAGAAAAATGAAGCATTGAATGCATTAATGGTTCTCGGATACTTAAAACAAGAGGTTTTACCCTATATTTCGAATTTAAGTGAAGATCTTTCAATAGAAGAAATGATACAGTCTACTTTAAAGTACATGAATAAAGGATGATAAAATAAATGCCCGAAAAAGATAATATTTTAAATCCGGGAGAAGTTACTCCCGAAGAAGACATAACCTTAAGGCCAAAAAAATTAGATGAATATATTGGCCAAGAGAAAGTAAAAGAAAATCTGAAAATATTCATAGAAGCAGCAAAAATGAGAAATGAGCCACTTGACCATGTTCTTCTTTACGGACCTCCAGGACTAGGAAAAACAACTCTTTCTATGATTATCGCAAATGAATTGAACGTAAATATAAAAATAACTTCAGGACCAGCAATAGAACGTCCTGGAGATCTTGCTTCCCTACTTACAAACCTTTCTGAAGGTGATGTTTTATTTATTGATGAAATTCACAGACTTTCAAGACAAGTTGAAGAAATTTTATACCCTGCAATGGAAGATTTTGCAATAGATATAGTAACAGGAAAAGGTCAAATGGCAAGTTCTTACCATTTACAACTTCCTAAATTTACTTTAATAGGTGCAACAACCCGTGCAGGTCAATTAAGTGCTCCTCTCAGAGACAGATTCGGAGTTGTTTTAAGACTTGAGCTTTACAGCAGCAATGAGCTTTCGAAAATAGTTTCCAGAAGTGCTTCTATTTTAAACACTTCATATGACGAAAAAGGTATATTCGAAATTGCTTCTCGCTCACGAGGAACACCGAGAATTGCAAACCGTATTTTAAAGAGGGTCAGAGACTTTGCACTGGTTGAAAATGAAGGAGTAATTAACGAGAATATTGCACAAGAAGCTTTAAAAAGGCTCGGAGTCGATGAACTAGGACTTGACAGTAGCGACAGACGTATTTTAAATACAATAATAAAGCTTTACGGCGGAGGCCCTATAGGTCTTGAAACACTTGCTGCAGCAACAGGTGAAGAAGCAGTAACAATAGAAGATGTTTGTGAGCCATTTTTAATGCAAATAGGACTTTTAAATAGGACTCCCCGAGGAAGATGCGCTACACCGGCAGCATACAAACACATGGGTTATGAAATAAATTAAATTACGGAGGTAAATTTATATTATGGGTAAATTTTTTGGAACAGACGGAATAAGAGGAATAGCAAATAAAAATCTAAGTTGTGAACTCGCACTTAAAGTAGGTATGGCAATATCATATATACTGGGTAAAAAATCCAAAATACTTATCGGAAAAGACCCCAGAATTTCTTCATGTATGATAGAATCCGCCATTATGGCAGGAATAAGTTCTATGGGATCAGATGCGGTTTCTCTTGGAATAGTGCCTACTCCTGCGGTTGCATATCTTGTAAGAAAATACAAAGCAGATGCCGGAATGATGATTTCTGCTTCTCACAATTCCTTTGAGTTTAACGGAATAAAAATTTTTGACAAAAATGGTTTTAAACTTTCTGATGAAAAGGAAAATGAAATAGAATCTTTAATCTCCGGAGAAATAAATAATCTTTTGCCAGAAGCAAAAAGCATAGGTAAAATAACCGCTATGGAAAATCAATGCAAAAATGACTATATAAACTACCTTTTAAATGCTTCAAATATTTCAAGTAATAAAAATATAAAATTACTTGTTGACTGTTCAAATGGATCATCTTCTTTTACAGCAAAAGAAATATTTAGTAGTTTTCCAAATATAAAAGCAGACTTTATATTTAACTCTCCCGATGGAATAAACATCAACGAAAACTGCGGTTCAACACATATCGAAAACCTTTCTAAAAAAGTTATTGACGGTAAATATGATTTTGCAGTTGCGTTTGACGGTGATGCCGACAGATGTCTTGCAATGGACGAACTCGGTAAAGTAATAGACGGAGACATAATACTTGGAATATGCGCAAAATATTTCAAAGATAAAAACGAACTTAAAAACAATGCTTTAGTTGGAACAATAATGTCCAATATGGGGCTTAAAAAATTTTGCCATGAAAATAAAATAAATTTTTTTGAAACTAAAGTAGGAGACAGATATGTACTTGAAAAAATGCTTCAAAGTGGCTATGTTTTAGGCGGTGAACAATCAGGACACGTAATACTTCTTGAGCATTCAACAACAGGTGACGGTCAATTAACCGCTCTTAAGCTCCTTGAAATACTCAGTAAAAGCAATATGAAAGCTTCGGAGCTTAAAAGTCTTGTAAAAAAATATCCGCAGAAGTCTTCTCAGGTAAATATTGAATATTCTCAAAAAGGACTTTTGAAAAAAAATAAAAAAATAAATGATTATCTTGAAAAATTAGAAAAAAATCTTAAAGAAAAAGGTAGAATAGTTGTAAGAGAATCAGGAACAGAACCTAAAATAAGAATAATGGTCGAACATGAAAACGAAAGTGATATAGACAAAATAATAAATGAAACTTTCGATATAATTTCAAAAGAATTCAAAAATTAAAAGGAGCTATTAAAAATGCGATTTACTTCTTCGTGGGAAGATTATGAGTTAATAGACACTTCAAACGGTCAAAGACTAGAAAGATGGAAAGATAAAATTCTTATAAGACCAGATCCTCAAGTCATATGGAAATCTGAAAAAAAAGATAACAGATGGAAAAATCCCGATGCTATTTATCATCGTTCAAACAGTGGTGGAGGAAAATGGGAAATAAGAAAAAATATAAATGAAAATTGGAGTATAAATTATAAAGATTTAAAATTAAATTTAAAGCTTATGAATTTCAAACATACCGGAGTTTTCCCTGAACAAGCCGTAAATTGGGATTTTCTCCGAGAAACTATAAATGGTAATAATTTTAATATACTAAATTTGTTTGCTTATACCGGCGGAGCAACTCTTGCATGTGCAAAAGCCGGTGCAAGAGTATGCCACGTAGATGCTTCAAAAGGTATGGTCTCATGGGCAAGAAACAACGCAGTTATATCTGGTCTTGAAAATGCTCCCATAAGATGGATAGTAGATGACTGTGAAAAATTTGTTGAAAGAGAAATACGACGGAATAATAAATATGACGGAATAATAATGGATCCCCCCTCCTATGGACGTGGCCCAAAAGGAGAAATTTGGAAGCTTGAGGATAAGCTTTATGATTTTTTAAATTTATGCGAGTCACTTTTGTCGAAAGATGCAAAATTTTTGATAATAAATTCTTATTCTACAGGATTTTCTCCTTCTGCTATTTCTTATCTTATTTCAGAAGTAATAGCAAAAAAGCATGGAGGATCAGTAAGCTCAGATGAAATAGGAATTAAAGTTTCTTCTTCAGGATTAGTTATGCCAGCTGGCATAACATCTATGTGGACATCAAATACTCATAATTAAAGTATAACCAGAAGGGAATTCAAGTGGAAAATATTATAAGTTTAAATCATGTAAGCTACAATATAAAAAATTCTAAAACTTTAATATTAGATGATATAAATTTGAATATAAAACAAGGTGAATTTATTGCAGTTGTAGGGAAAAATGGCTCAGGAAAATCAACATTTGCAAAACTTTTAAACGGAATCTTAAAACCAACTTTCGGAAATGTAACCATTAACTCTATGAACACACTTGATGAAAGTTTTTCATACGAAATAAAAAGTACTGTTGGAATGGTTTTTCAAAATCCTGATAATCAAATAATTTCTGGAACTGTTGAAGAAGAAATAGCTTTTGGACTCGAAAATTTATGTGTTCCGCAAGAAAAAATGGAACTTAAAATAAAAAAATCGCTTGAAACCGTAGGTTTAAACGGATTTGAAAAAAAATCAATATCTGAGCTTTCCGGAGGACAGAAGCAATGTCTTAATATAGCAAGTACAATTTCGATGAATCCAAAAGTAATAGTTTTTGATGAGCCGACATCTATGATTGATCCTCAGGGAAGAAAAAACATTTTAAATTTAATAAAAAATATAAATAAAAAATATAGGACTACTATTATTTTAATTACTCATTTTATGGAAGAAGCTTTAGCTGCAAATAGGATTTTAGTACTTGAAAAAGGAATTTTAACCGAAGAAAAAAATCCGCTTGAATTTTTTTCAAACAATTCTTTCACTAAGTGCATAAAGCCAATGCAATCAGCTGAAATTTTGCTTTTTCTTAAAAATTTGGGTTATGATGTTTTTATGAAATCTTTTACTTCTCATGACTGTGCAGAAGAAATAATTAGAATTTTGGAGCGAAAAAAGTCGAAATGTTAATTGCAGAAAATTTATTTTATAGCTATAATAGGAAACTCGAAAAAAATGCTATTAATGATATTAGTTTTAGTCTCGAAGGCGGAGAAATTCTTGGTATTATCGGGAAAACAGGCTCAGGCAAATCCACTCTTGCAGGACTTTTAAGCGGTTTAATAATCCCCGACAAAGGAAAAGTTCTTTTAAATGGAAAAGATATCAATAAAGATTTCAAAAGTAAAAGAGATATATTTTCGAAAATAGGATTAGTTTTTCAGTACCCGGAAAATCAACTGTTTGAAAAAACTGTTTTTGAAGATATTGCATTTGGAGCAATAAATAAAGGATATAGCGGAAAAAACTTAGATTATTTAGTTGAAAAAGCAATTTCTTTTGTTGGACTAAATAAAAAAACTCTTAAAGCTTCTCCTTATACTCTTTCTGGAGGAGAAAAAAGAAAGTGTGCCATTGCCGGAATTTTAGTTATGGAGCCTGAAATTTTAATTTTAGATGAACCTACTGCAGGATTGGATTTAGAAGGAAAAGACTCTTTACTTGAATCTTTAAAAAATTATTGTATTTCAGAAAAAAACAGCGTAATATTTATTTCTCATGTTATGGAAGAGGTATTTGAAATTTCAGATAAAATTCTTACTTTAGAAAATGGGAAATCTCTTTATTACGGTAAATCTGAAAATTGCTCAGAAGTAAACTTTAAAAACTTAGGACTTGAAAATACTCAAGCCTTTGAGATAATGGAAATCATCAGAAAGCGAGGTTATAAAGTGGCAAAAAATATATTTACAGTAAAAAAAGCAAAAGAAGAGCTTGAAAAGATTCTAAGAGATACGGAGATTTTAAATTGTTAAAAAACATAACTATAGGAAAATACATCCCAGGAAACACATTTCTTCATAGACTTGATGCTCGAACTAAAATAATTATTTCATTCGTATTCACTGTTTTAATATTTTTTAGTAAAAGCATACTGGTTTTAAGCTTTGTTTTATTATTGGGATTTTTTCTTATAAAATTAACTGGAACTTCAATACTTAGATTTTTCAAGTCCAATGTTTTTATTCTTTCATTTCCAATAGCAGCAGCTACTTTAAATACTATTCTAGCTGGAAGAATTTCAGAAAAAATTTTATTAAGTACCGCTATTTCCTTAATCAAAATTTTATCACTTATTTTTACAAGCTCATGGATAATGTTTACAACTTCTCCTAACGAACTTTCATACTCGATAGAAAAAGTTTTAAAACCCCTTGATTATATAGGATTAAATTCAAGAGATGTTTCTCTGACTATAACCATAACACTGCGTTTTTTCCCCACTGTTTTCGAAGAAGCTTCAAAAATAAATTCGGCACAAAAACGTCGAGGAGCAAATTTTAAAAATAAAAGTTTTTCAAAAAATTTAAAATCCATATTTTCAATTTTAATACCTTTATTTATTTCATCAATAAAAAAAGCAAACGATTTAGCAGTTGCCCTAGAATCAAGATGCTATGAAAGTGGAAGAAAACGCACTTACTTTAAAAATTCTAAATTTAAAAAAGAAGATTATATAGCACTTTTCGTTTTAGGAATATTAACTTTAGGAGTTATAATATGTACCCAAGTTTCGAAAACAATATAGCACAAGAAAAAAGAAATTTGCTTCTTGATATTTCTTATGACGGTAGCGGTTATCATGGATGGCAAATACAAAAGAACGCTAAAAGTGTCCAGGAAGTATTTCAGAAAAATCTTGAAAAAGTATTAAAGGAAAAAGTAGATATAAAAGGCTGCAGTCGAACTGATTCATTTGTGCATGCAAATATGTACTGCGTTAATTTTAAAACTTCAAATAAAATAAAAGCGGAAAACTTAGTTTATGCAATGAATAGAGTTCTACCTGATGACATTTGCGTTAAAAATGCAATTTTAGTTTCAGATGATTTCAATGCCAGATATTCTTGCACCGGGAAAGAATATATTTATAAAATATGGAACTGTAAAATAAAAAATCCTTTTTTGCAAAAATATGCACTACATTACTGGTATGATTTAAAGATCGATACTTTAAATGAAGCCGCCAAGTTCTTTATAGGTACTCATGATTTTACATCTTTCTCTACAGTAGACAAAAAACGAGAAGCAATCAATATGATAAGAACTATAAAAAATTTAAAAATTGAAAAAAATGAAAACATTGTAACTGTTACAGTAAGTGCTGACGGATTTTTATACAATATGGTAAGGATTATAATCGGTACACTATTAAGAATTTCTCAAGGCAAAATAAATCCTAAAGATATACCTGAAATAATAAATCTTAAAAATAGGAAATATGCTGGTACTACAGCACCACCTCAAGGACTTTATTTAAATAAAGTTTTTTACGATGAAAGTATAAATTTTAAAGAGCGTGAAAACACATGAACATCAAAAAAATTTTTTCATATCCTACTAAATTTTTAAATTTTAAGCACAAAGAAAAATCTGAAACAAAAAGAATAATTATATTATTGCTTTCAAGTTTTTTATTTCTTTTTTTATGGATAAACAGAGTTAAATTATACCCGGAAAATATTTTTTTATATTTAGAAGGAAAAATAAAATCTTTTTCTTTAACTAATGAGTTCCCTGTTAAAACAGAAGGATTTAGATGTTTGGAATTTGCTGCTGAAAATCCAGTAATAATAAGTAATACTTCAGTAAATATTTTAAATAAAAAAGGCAAAATAATTCGTAGTGAGTATCATAACTTAAATAATCCAAATTGCAAATCAAAAGGAATAAGATCAATTATATACGATGTCGGAGGAAACAAATTCAGAATTGAAAGTGCAGCAAAAACCATTTTAGAAAAAGAAATTGACAGAAATATAATTTCGGCTGACATATCTTCAAATGGTACATATGGAATTTTAATAGAGCCGGACAGTGGATACCTTTCGAAAGCAATTATTTACAATTCAAACGGAGAAGAAAAATATAATTATTCTTTTTCGGAATATTATGCTTGTGATATAACATTCAGTTCATCAAGTGCAAACTGTTTAGTTTCAGGTATTAATATTGAAAACGGAAACATAAACTCTATGATTTATATTTTGGATTTTAAATCCGAAAAGCCAAAAAACACTTTCAAACTTGAAAATAATATTGTAAGCAGTGTTAAATATTTTTCAAATGGAAATATTTTAGCTATTGGAGATAAATATACTTCCGTTATAAATCCTGTAACAGGAACCATAAAAAATTTTAATTATGAATACAAATGCATGAAGCTTTACAGCTTTAGTGAAGAGTATGGAGTTTTTCTTTGTATTTCTCCGTCGCTCGGTAAAGGCAAAAATGACGAAATCATTTTAATAGATACCTTAGGAAATGTAGGTAATCCAATATGTACAAATGAAAATTTAAAAAGTGTATCTCATTTCAAGAATAGAATAACTGGACTTTCCGAAAACGACAAAATTATAGTATATGATTTAGATGGACGTTTTGAAGGATATATTGATTTAGAGTTTACAGCTAAAAAAATATATATGTGTTCGGATTCAACTATTTATGCTGCTAAAGAAAAAAGTTTAGAAAAAATTAAAGTAAATAAACTTAAAAAAGTATAGTTTATTTGCAAAAGAAAAAGTGTTACTTAATTTTCGACAGTGATTACTTCTAACTATCATTAATATATAATTTATCAATTTTAAAATAAGGAGAATCACTATGAAAATACCCTATCATTTAGGAATTATCCCTGATGGAAATCGTAGATGGGCGGTAAAACACAATAAAGAGAAATTTGAAGGATATAAATATGGAATAGAGCCAGGATTAAAAACATTTAGACTTGCTAAGAAATTAGGAGTAAAAGAAATTACTTTTTATGGATTTACCACCGACAACTGTAAACGAGAAAAATCCCAAAGGATTGCATTTTCCGATGCTTGCGTTGAATCAGTTAAAATAATTTCAAATGAAGATGCCGATGTTTTGGTTGTAGGAAATGAAAATTCAGAAATGTTTCCTAAAGAGCTTCTAAAATATAGAAAAAGAAATCCTTCCAAAAATGGAGAAATCAAAGTAAATTTTCTTATCAATTATGGTTGGAATTGGGACATTTCAAATATAACAAATTCTAAAACCGATAAAAATAATATAATTACTGGTCTTAAATCAAATCAAATTTCAATGATAAACTTAATAATACGTTGGGGCGGAATGAAAAGGCTTTCAGGTTTTTTACCTGTGCAATCAGTATATGCAGATATTTATTCATGCGAAAATTTATGGCCTGATTTTAAAGAAGAAGATATTTTTCAAGCATTTGAATGGTATCAAAAGCAAGACTCCACTAAAGGAGGATAATAAAAAACACAAAGCTCATATACTTCTAAAATAAGAAATATATGGGCTTTTTAATTATTTTCTTTTATTCAAATTTATTTTTTCAAGTGCTGAGACTCCAAAATACATTATAGAAGCCATAATAGAAAGCATAATCACTCCTGCTATTACAAGGTCCATTTTAAACACTTGACCTCCATAAACTATTAAATACCCTATACCACTCGAAGAAACTAAAAATTCACCTGTTATTACTCCTATAAGTGACATACCAACATTTATTTTTAAAGTAGACATTATAACAGGAATACTTGCAGGAAAAACAAGTTTGGTAAAAATTTGATATTTACTTGCTCCAAAAGATCTCATGAGTAAAATTTCGTCTTTGCTTATGTTTTCAAATCCTTGCAAAATATTCATTATCGAAATAACAACAGAAACTAAAACAGCCATTAGAACTATTGATCCCATTCCTGCTCCTATCCACACTATGATTATTGGTCCAAGAGCAACTTTAGGAAGTGCATTTAACACAACAAGATAAGGATCTGAAACCTTCAAGACAAACGGCGACCACCATATAAGACTTGCAATAATTATTCCAAGTAAAGTACCAATAATAAAACCTATCAAAGTTTCCATTGAAGTGATAAAAATATTATTCCACAATTGACCACTATTGTATAAATCTAAAAACACCGAAAAAAATCTAGAAGGACAGCTCATTATAAAGCTATCTATTATTTTAAGTCTTGCAAAAATTTCCCATAATAATAATGCTAAAATCAAAATTCCAATTTGTAATGATTTTATTTTTAAATTTTCAATTTTCAATTTATGTAGATAATTTTTTTGTTCTAAGGATATATTTTCTTTAATTTTTTTTTTCATTTAATTCACTCCAAATAACATCGAAATAATCATTAAATTTTTTACTTCTTCTTTTTTTATCTGCAGGTAAATTTCTAAAATCTTTATCTATTTCAATGATTTTTTTAATTTTACTAGGCCTTGCCGAAAGTACAGCTACTCTGTCTGAAAGAGAAGCCGCTTCGGATATATCATGAGTAACTAAGACAGCTGTTTTTTTCTCAGTTTTAATTATATTCCTGACTTCCTGTGAAAGATTTAATCTCGTTTGATAATCAAGAGCAGAAAAAGGTTCGTCCAGAAGGAGTAAATCCGGTTTTACCACCAAAGTTCTTATAAGTGCAACCTTTTGCCTCATTCCTCCCGAAAGTTGACTCGGGTAATAATCTTTGAATTTTCCTAAATTATATCTTTCTAATAGAGACAGAGCATAATTTTCTGATTTTTCATTTAAATTTTTTTTAATTTCAAGACCAAGTAAAATATTTTGCCTTATTGTTCGCCAGCTCAAAAGATAATCCCTTTGAAGCATATACCCTACTACTTGATTTGGTGATTTATTTTGGTCAAAAACTATTTTTCCATCAGAAGGTACCATAAGCCCCGATATTAAAGATAAAATCGTACTTTTTCCGCAACCGCTCGGACCGACAATACTTAAAAATTCCCCTTTAAAAATATCAAGATTAAAATCATTTACAGCAAGAGTTTCTCCGTTTAAAGTATGGTACCTCATAACTATATTTTTCATTTCTAAAATTTTATTTTTGGATTCCATAAAACTTTTCCTACCTCCTTACATTCTCAATTCAACTTACTCATGCTTGCGCATAAGTTATTTTCCGGAATTTTTTTATTTCAAAGAATCAATTGCAAATTTATTGTCTATCACATCTTCAAAGTTGATTTTATCTTTCAATTCTCCCGCATCTAACATTATGTCTTCCAGCAATTCAAACTGTTCATTTTCTATTAGGGGGGATTTATTCCATACATCGGAAAATTTATATCTTTCTATACATTTTTCAAGTATCTCTTCAGAACAATCAACAAAATACGGCAGTAAAAGTTTTGCCGTTTCCGAGGAACTATGATTTTCTATCCAAATCTGCGCTTTGTATATAGCATTTGTAAAAGATTGTATAACTTCATGGTTTTCTTCGATATATTTTTTTGAAGCACAGTACCCGGTATATGAAATTTTTTCACATTCATTACCCAAAAATTTTAAAATGTAAAATGATTTTTCTTTTTGCAAAATTGATGCCATCGGTTCAAAAAGACATACATAATCCCCTATTCCTCTGCTAAATGCAATTCCCATCAGATCAAATTTTATATTATTAATAAGATTTACTTTACCATATAAATTTTTACTTCTGAGTATATGCTCAAAAACCATTTCAGGTACGCCTCCCAAGCGTCCCGCTATTACTTCACGATTTTTCAAATCTTCCCAACAGAAATTTTCTTCTCTTCCAACTAAAAAGCTCCCATCTTTTTGAGTCAACTGGCAAAACATAACCGGACAATCTTGCTTCCCTTGACTTTTTACACTCAATATCGAAGATGTTCCTAAAAGACCTATATCTGCCCCTCCTGAAAGCAAAGCCGTCATAGTTTTATCAGATCCTTCTGAAGATTGTAATTTAACATTAATACCGTAGTCAGAAAAAAATCCAAGCTCTAAAGCAACATATTGAGGAGCATAGAAAATAGAACGTGTTACTTCATTAAGTTTCACTGTTTTATTATTTTTTTCCTTTTTTATGTTACAGGAAGTCAAAGAGAAAGCTATGACTAAAAGTAAAATAAAATATTTATATAAAAATTTTTTCTTAGTTTTCAATCTTAGCACCAACCTTTTTATGACTAAGAATCATTACTATTTTATTTTCAAAACTCAAAAAATGTTCTAAATAAAATTCTTTTTATTTCATCATGTTATTTATACGTTATTTGACTTGCATTTTAATGAATAGTACAATAAACAGTGCATAAATTATATAAATTAAGGAGGAATTATAATGAAAATTAAGAAAGTATTCTCAGTACTGTTGAGTGCAACCATGATTTTTCAAGTTTTTGGATATGCAAATAAATCTTCAGCTTTTCCGCAGAAGAAATTTAAATATGAAATTCTAGATAAAAAAAATAAAACTATAAAACTCACAAAAATAGGAGACCATGATTATATCCCCGAAAAGATAGATGGTTACACCATTACTCAAATAGGCAACGAAGCAGCTCTTAGAGGATTAGATGCAACTTTAAACGATCGTATAGTAAGTTGGATTACGAAGGCAGTCGAAGTTGTTACTCTTCCTGTTTCACTCCCACTTAGTTTAATATTCCCACCTGGTTCAGGCTCTATGAAAAGTTATTTATTTAGTGATAAAACAGTCTTTTACTATCTGGTCTTTAGTAAAGTAAAAGAAGTAAATTTGCCACAGCTTGAATCTATAGGTGTCGAAGCATTTTCATGTAGTAAAGTAGAAACAGTAAATGCTCAAAACCTTAAACACATAGGCATTGGTGCTTTTAAAAATTGCAAAGACTTAAAAACTTTTAATGCCCCGAATTTAGAAGATATACCGGCAGCAAAAGAGGGATACTCTGATTACGGAGAAAATATATGGCTCAGGTATAATTACAGAAATACTACCGGAGGAGTTTTTGAAAATTGCAAAAAATTAAAAAATATTAATATAAATAAAGTAAAATCTATTGGTACCAGTGCATTCAAAGAGTGCAAAGACTTAAAAAAAATTAATATTCCTAACTGTAAATCACTTGGAAAATGGACATTTAAAAACTGTACAAACTTATCAAACATTAGTGCCCCAAAGTTAGAATCTACCGGTAATTACTCAATAGAAAATTGTGAAGCTTTAAAAGAAATAAATCTTCCAAATTGCAAATCTATTAATGAAGGTACTTTTATATTCTGTAAAAATTTAGAAGACATTAACATAACTAATGCAAAGTTTATAGGAAAACGTGCATTTGAAAACTGTGAAGCTTTAAAAAAATTAGATCTTCCAAACTGTGAATCTGTTGATGATTATTCCTTTGAACAATGTCGAGGTTTAAAAGAAATAAACCTTCCAAAATGCAAATCTATCGGAAAAGGAACTTTCTTAAATTGCAAAAATCTTGAAAAACTTTATATTCCGGTCTGCGAAGACATAGACGAAAAAGTTTTTGAAGGTTGCGAAAATTTAAAAAATTTTAATGCTCCTAAACTAGAAAAAATAGAAAAACCTGTGTTTGAAAAATCAAATTTAGAAACTATTGATGTTCCAAATTTAAAACATATATCATCAATGACATTTCAAAAATATGAAAATCTAAAAAGTTTCAATGCACCTAAATTGGAATCCACAGTCGATTATTTGTTTGAAGAATGTGAATCTCTAAAAGAATTAAGTTTTCCAGACTGCAAATCCATAGCAACCGGTACTTTTAAAAACTGTAAAAATCTCGAAAAGATTTCTATTCCATCCTGTGAATATTTAGGCGAAAAAGTGTTTGAAGGATGCAAAAATTTAAAAGAAGTAACCATTTCTAAATCTTTTTACGCCTACTTTTTTAATAATTCAGGTCTTGCATATGAAATTTCTAACGGTGATATTAAAGTAATTTTTAAATAATTAGAAATTATTAATTTATTGTTTCTTTTGATGTATTTAAACCTGAAATCCCATTCGTTGAATACACTTTAGGTACACCTCCAAGTATTACTATTTCAGATATTAATGCATTTGTATCGTAATCTTCAGAAGCGATGCACCCAGGAACCATAACAGCTATTTTTGTATGAATATAAAGATAAATTTGGTAAATAGTTTGATTTATTCCTGCATCTTTAAATGAACTTTTAAATTCAGTTGAAACATTACCAGTAATAGAAATTTTCATTGGTATTCCTGGCCCTAGACCGCTCAGCACTTCGAAGCCTGAAAGTGTTCCGAGCGGTATTTTTATATTTTTTTCTTTGAACTCAGAAAATTTATTTTGTACTATTAATGCAACTCTTGATTTTAATCTATTTACTTTTTGCATGTCAGAAAAAAGAACTGTTAATTCCCCATTTTCAAGTTTTTCCATTTTTATAATTTCGTCATATTGGCTTTTATTTTCCGAAAGTTCCTCTAAAATAGCTTCATTTATTGCATCATTTGAAAGTACTTTAGCTCGAGAAAGCGAAGCGGACTTTATAACAGGTCTGAACCTGAAATGAAGAAAAAAAAGTACAGAAACAAAAATAAAAAGAAGTAAAAGAACTATTCTAAGCTTTTTTCTATTGATACGTTTATTGCTTGGCATTTTCATACACCTGCAGTTTGTTTTATAAAGCTATAATATAAAAAAATTTTTTTATATGTGAACAAAAAGCAAATCATGGTAATTTTTTTATAATTAAAAATCTCTTATTAATCCTAGCATTTATGGGAATAATACATACCAGATAAGCCTAACTTGCTTATCTGAAAATAATATTTTAATTTTTGAAAGGAGAGATTAAATATGTGCTGCAATCATGAAAACCATTCAAGCGAATGTTTTTGCGGTAAAATCTGCGGAGTTTTAAGGCTTCTTCTTGCTGGAGCAGTGCTCGGAACTATTGCCGGTATGGTAGGTATGTATTTCTTTGACCATGATAAATGCATGCAAAGAAATGCAAGAAGAATGCTTCAAGGGGCCGAAGAATTTACACATAATATAAAATCTAAAATAAATGAAGATTAGTTTCCTTACTATAGGTTAAAATTTTTAAATCCACTAGTTTTTAGTGGATTTTTTAATACAAAAAACCACGCATTGTAAGCGTGGCGTTATTTATTATTTAATAATTGAAACTTTAACTGACTTTCTTCCAAATTTTTTGCAAGAATCTTTAGAAGACATATAAATATCAACTATTGCAGACCCTTTTTTGAGTGCTCCACCAGTATCCTGAGCAATAAGTTCTTTGCGATAAGACCCATCCTGTGCTTCGACTAATATCCTTGATCCGTAAGGTATAACTTTAGGATTTACTGCTACAGTACTTTCAGAAGATGGGCGTACTCCAGTTGAAGTTTTTGCTCCTGGAGAAGCTGTATATGCAGTTGCATATCCAAAAAACACATTCGAAGCTTTTCCTCCATTTGATTCAGAACTGGTTTTTCTGTTTTCTTCATTTTTCGGTTTAATTTTCCCAGTTCCTTTAACTACTACTTTATCTTCAGGATTTTCAATTATTTTACTTTCTAAAATTTCGGAATCTATAACATTTCCGTCTTTTAATGTTTGCTTTATTCTTAATTCCTTTTTGCCGTCTTTTCCCTCACAAGTAACCTCGGTAGACCCTTCTGAAAGAAGTGTACTGGTTTTTACAACTGTATTTCTCGGAATATCTTCTGTAACAGTAACTTCTTCTTTTTTTATTCTGCTAACATTTATTTTCATTCCATCGTAGACTCTTAATGAGGCATTTTGGTCAACTTCATCTTCATTTGAAAGATTTATCTTAAGATAATCTAAAGTATCTTTGACTGAATGTTTTGGAACAATGTATTCTTTTTCTTCACCATCTGCAAAAACCGTGATTTTAACTCTTGGGGTTACAGATATTTTTGTTTCTTTTGTAAGCTCAAAATCAAGTGGAAGATTTACAATATCATTTTCGCTCAAATTTACTCCAAGAGACTCAAGAACATCTGAAACTTTTCCTTCGACAATTTTTAAAGTATGAATTTTTTCTCCATCCCAAACATTTACATCAAAAGCTCTTTTAACATTGAGCTTCAAAGATCCATCAGGATTGTCAATTTTTTCAACAATATCATTATCGGAAACCTTTACTCCGACATTTCCGAGTATACTATCTACATTGCTGTCTAAAGTAACCGAATGAATAGTGCTATTATCAACGTTTACATAAACATCTCTTGCAAATGTTTTTACCGAAAAAATAGAAACTGCACACAATGTTCCCATCATTACTACGGAAGCCGCTTTTCTCGCGGGATTTTTTTTATTGTAATTCACTTTATATCCTCCAATTCATAGCATTCCAAGTCATTTTTATGTTTAAACTTAAAACTAATTTTAAATCCGAAAATTAATCGAAATTATCTTGAAAAAGTTCCTTTTCCCCTATGATATTAAACACGTTGGCTATTGTCAAGAAACGCAAAAATATTTTTTTATGTAAAATAACGAACATTTTAAACATGTCACTGTAAAAATATTATAAAAAATGTTTTTGATTTAGAAAATAATTGTAAACTTTATTTCAATAAACGATTTTACACATTTATAAATTTGTGTAAATCTCTGAAATCAAATAGTTACATTTTAGTAACAAATAATTACATATATACTTTCATTTATCAAAATATCAAAATACAGAATATACTGAAAACATAATGTAAGTTTTCCAACTTTTCAATCGGAGGTATAAAAATGTCAAATGAAATATATAATACTGCATCTTTAAGTTTTGAATACGGGTCAAGAAAAGGGTTTGTGTCTTCGAATATTGCTTTCACAACGCTTCAAGACTCAATAACTGTTTCTAAATCTTCGCTTGGAAATATTTATTTTCAAAATACAGAGATACCATTTATAATATCTATAAGCAATAATAATCAGGAAGAAATTAAAAATCTTGTTATCGAAGATGATTTAGGTACATATTCTTTAGGTCAAGGACTTCTAGATTCTGAATTTACTCCTCTTGAATTTGTAGATACTGCTTTCCTTTATATAGGTGGAATTTTTAATTCAAATATCACTCCAAAAATATCTAAAGGTAAAATAGTATTTAAAGTTTCAAGTATTCCGGCAAAATCAAATATAATTATATTATATAAAGTATCTACAAATGAATTTTCTCCTTTAACTACAGGATCTGAAATAAAAACAACCGCTACTGTTACTTCTACTTGCATGAGCTCTCCTATTTTAGCTTCGAATACAATAAAAGTAAAAGAAGAAGCAGATATAAAAATAATAAAAAACATGTGTCCAAATCCTATAACTTCAGGAGATATTATAACATATACTTTTTCTCTTTATAACTATGGCAATATAACCGCAACTAATGTTGTTCTAAATGATACTTTTTCACCTGTAGCAGAAAACTTGAATGTATATTTAGACTCAAAAATTGTTCCGAATAGCAATTACTCTTATGTAGGCGGTACTTTAAAGCTTCCTTGCGAAAATTCCGAAACGTCAATTTCAATACCGGCAGCTAATTTTATTCAAGATTCCATTACAGGTATAATTTCTGTAAATCCGGGAACAATTAATATAACTATTACAGGAAGGATTTGATAATGAAAATACTAATTAAATACTATGTAATTTATAGCAAAAATTGAATTATTGGCAACATATATTATGAATATGTACAAGCAAATTGTATAAAAACATGATGTCCACTTATAACTATTAACCAAATTAACATAAAAATTGTTGACTTCATTTTTGTAACCCTGTATAATCAAGCATAGTAAAGAACACGTGCCCAAGTAGCTTAGTATAGTAGAGCGTTGTTTATAAAATCAGAGGTGTCGGTGCGAGTCCGTCCTGGGGCAAAATAATATTTTAAAGTGAGGTATGTCTCATGTACGAAGACAAAACTTTAGTCTGCAAAGAATGCGGAAACGAATTCGTGTTTACACAAGGTGAACAAGAATTCTATGCTGAAAAAGGTTTCACAAACGAACCACAAAGATGTAAATCTTGCCGTGATGCACGTAAAAACGCATCCAGACAAGGTCAAGAACGCGAGATTTTCGTTGCTGAATGTGCATCTTGCGGCGGAGAAGCCAAAGTTCCTTTCAGACCACGTGAAGATCGTCCTGTTTACTGCAGCGAATGCTTTGCAAAAATGAAAGAACAATCAGCTGAATAATT
>CAKUXU010000004.1 GCA_934700635.1 uncultured Eubacteriales bacterium
GTTTACACCTATTTCATCCACTAATTTTTGAATATTTTTACACTCGGGATATCCAGAACATCCTATAAATTTCCCGTATCTTCCTCTTTTTATAACCATAGGTTTACCGCATTTTTCGCATATTTTATCGGTTTTATCCTCTTCAAGTTGTATTTTTACGCCTTCCATTTCTTTTTTTGCTTTCTCAAGCATTTTAGTAAGATCTTCGTAAAATTTACTAAGAGGTTGAGTCCATTGCATTTTTCCTTCTGCAACTTTATCTAAATCGCTTTCCATTTGAGCTGTAAACTTAAGATTAACTATTTTCGAAAATCTTTCGGTCATTAAATTGCTAACTACTTCACCGAGTTCAGTCGGTTTAAGCGATTTTGCTTCTTTAATAACATATTCCCTTGAAGTTATAGTTGAAATAATCGAAGCATAGGTTGAAGGTCTTCCTATTCCTTCTTCTTCAAGAGCTTTTATTAGAGAAGCTTCGGTATATCTTGCAGGAGGCTCGGTAAAATGCTGATTTGGCTCAATACTTTTTAATTTTAATGGCATATTTTCTAAAAGTTCAGGTAAAATTTTAGCTTTTTCCTGCTGAGTGTCTTTTCCTTCAACATATAAAATCATAAAGCCGTCAAAAGCTATATCATAAGCTGAAGCCTTAAACACATATTTATGTTCACTGTTTTCTTTTTTCGCATAAATGTCAACTTGAGTGGTATTTTGAATACAATTTGACATTTGACTGGCTATAAAGCGTTCCCAAACAAGTTTATATATTTTATATTGATCTGAACTTAAACTTTCCTTTATTTGATCAGGACTAATTGAAGGGTTTGTGGGTCTAATTGCTTCGTGACCGTCTTGAGCACTGGCTTTTGTTTTAAACTTTCTAGGGGAATCAGGAAGATATTTTTCCCCCCATTTTTCTAAAATATATTCCCGTGCAGATTTCAAAGCTTCTTCTGAAATTCGTAAAGAATCCGTTCTCATGTAGGTTATAAGTCCAACAGGACCCTTATCAGACACCTCAACACCTTCATAAAGAGTTTGAGCAGCGGCCATAGTGCGTTTTGCAGTAAAATTAAGCTTTCTAGAAGCTTCCTGCTGTAAAGTAGAAGTTATGAATGGTGCCGCAGGAGATTTTCTTCTTTTTCCCTTTTTAAGTTTTCCTACTTCATACATTCTGCTTTCAAGATCTGCAAGAATTTCATCCGCTTGGGACTTAGATTTAATCTCTGTTTTTTCTTTTTCAGTACCGTAAAAAGAAGCGTTGAAACTTTTCCTTGATCCTTTGGGGATAAACTGTGCATCTATAGTCCAGTATTCACTCGGTACAAATTTTTTTATTTCATTTTCTCTATCTACAACCATTCTGAGCGCAACTGACTGAACTCTTCCAGCAGAAAGACCTTTACATATTTTTTGAGATAAAAACGGACTTACTTTATACCCTACCAATCTGTCTAAAACTCTTCTGCTTTGCTGAGCATTTACAAGGTCAATATCAACTTTTCTGGGGGATTTTATACCGTTTTGTACTCCGTTTTTAGTTATTTCATTAAAAGTGACTCTATTTTCATCATCAAGATTAAGATCAAGAAGATATGCCAAATGCCAGGAAATTGCTTCTCCTTCACGGTCAGGGTCGGTAGCAAGAATTACTCTGTCTGCAGATTTAGCTTTTTCCTTCAATTCTTTTACTATTTCTTCTTTTCCTTTTATTATTTGATATTTTGGCTCAAAATTCTTTTTTACATCCACACTTAATCTTTTTGGAGGTAAATCTCTGATATGACCCATTGAAGATGTAATTTCATAATCCTTTCCAAGATACTTTTTTATTGTTTTTGCCTTTGCCGGCGACTCAACTATTACTAAATTATTCATATTAAATCCATCCAAACATAAGTATTTTAAATTTAATCACGAATTTTTTCATAAAATACACCGTTAACATTTTTTATTAGACCATAAATTTCAAGTTCTGTCAAAGCTATAGAGACTTTTTTTACTTCCATACCAAGTTTTCTGCATATATAATCAACATCAATTTTAGTTTCATTTTCAAAAAGAGAATGGACTTTTTTTGCATATTTCGAAACCAAAGAAAAATCAAAAGTTTCTCTTTGAGGTTTATTTTGTAAGTTAGGCTCCGTTTCGAAATTAAAGTTTTCTTTTTCAATATCATAATTATGCTTGAGGGCTAGTTTTGGTTTTTTCTGCGAAAATTTAAATTTATAGCTTTCAATTAAATCTTTGGGATTTTCAACCACTTGAGCACCATCATTTAGAAGAGAAATTATTCCTTTACTTAAAGGATTTTCCATATCAACCGGGGCTACAAGAACATCTCTGTTTTGTTCCAAGGCAAAATTAGCTGTAATTAAAGAACCACTTTTTTCTCCTGCTTCTACAACAATAACAGCTAAAGAAAGACCGGAAATAATTCTGTTTCTTCGCGGAAAATTGTAAGGATAAGCAGGGTATCCAGGAGGATACTCTGAAACTAAGATACCATTTTTTGAAATTTTATCTCGTAATTCTTTATTTGTCCAAAGATATTTATAGTCTATGCCACAACCTAAAACTGCAATAGTTTTATTTCCCGAAGAAATTGCTCCCTCGTGAGCCACTGCATCAATTCCCATGGCTCCTCCGCTTACTATCATAGCTCCTTCACAAGCCATCTGACTAGCCATATCAGTGCATATTTCTTTTCCGTAAATAGTCGGATCTCTGCTACCTATGATTGCAATCGGGATTTCACTTTTAAAACAGCTCACATCCCCTTCAACATAAAGAACGGCAGGAGGATTTGAAATTTCTTTTAAAAGATAAGGGTATCTATTGTCTGCTAAAGTTATAATATCATACCCAAGTTTTTTACATCTTTCAAAAATTCTGCATGCTTTTTCTATATTTTCTCGTTTTTTCATATTTTTTATTTGTACATTAGTAAAGCAGCCGCAAAGTCTCCAACCGAATTCACCAGACTCATAAAAAGATTTTATGCTTCTGTTGTTTTCAACAACTATTTTTATTTCAGCATTTCCGTAACCTAAAGATTGTTGGAGCCATATCATGTAAATTCGCTCGTCCATTCTTTTTCCTCCTTTTTTGACATTTCCCATGCAACTATTCCGGCAGCAACCGCGACACTAAGCGACTCACAATTTTTGTTCATAGGAATTGTTACTTTATTATCACACAGCTCTAAAACTTCGCTACTTATGCCATTTCCTTCATTTCCCATAACAACGGCTTTTTTAGGTACTTCACAAAGACATGTTACAGATTTAACTCCATTTTTTGGAACAGTTGCAAAGGTTTTGAAACCCTGATTTTTAAGAAGAAGTATAAATTCAGAAAAGTTTTCCGCATTGATTATATTTAATTTAAATACTGCACCCATGCTTCCTCTTAAAACTTTTTGATTATATATATCACATGAATTTGAACTCATAACCACCAAGTCTATATTGAAAGCATTCAGACTTCTAAATATACTTCCTAAATTAGAAGGATTTTGAAGATTTTCAAGCAAAATAATATTAGAGCATGACTTTATTTTAGTTATATTTACTTTTTTGTCAATAAATTCACACAAACAAATTATTCCTTGAGGTCCTTCGGTATCACTTAAATATTTCATTACAGTTTCACTTAAAACATATTCTTCCGGTTTATCTTTATTTAGAATTTTATCTATTAAACATTTATATTTTTCATAGCATTTCTTGGTATAAAAAATTTTTACTGTTTTAACTTCATTTTCAAAAACTTCGCTACAAAGTCTGATTCCCTCAACAGCAAATAATTTTTCTTTATATCTTACTTTAGACATTGTAATAATTTTCCGTGCAAATTTAATATTTTCATTATTTTTACTTGATATCTCAACCATAGTTTATTATTCTTCCTTTAGAAAATTAATTAAAAAATTACGCTCAGGTTTAAACCTAAGCGCAAAAACCACTTACTACTTAACTTTTTTAACAAGGCCTGCGAATCCTTCAGGATCTGAAATAGCAATCTCAGAAAGCATTTTTCTATTGAGTTCTATACCGGATTTTTTAATTTTATCCATAAAATTAGAATATGTGATTCCGTTTAAACGGCAAGCTGCTGAAATTCTGGTAATCCATAATCTTCTGAAATCACGCTTTTTCTGTCTTCTTCCTATGTAAGCGTAATTTCCTGATTTCATAACGGCTTGTTTAGCCATTTTAAAGTGCTTACTTTTTGCACCCCAATATCCTTTTGCTAATTTAAGAACTTTTTTTCTTCTGCTTCTTGTTACTTTTGCGTATTTTATACGTGCCATTAAATATACCTCCGTTTAATCATGATTATTCTTTATTTTTTTAATCGTGAACTACCACCTACTTAAACCTACGATACAATTTAAAGAGGTGGCTTCTTGCTTCAACCACTCTGCGCATTCTATTAAATCTAGAATATCTTACACAATGTCCACAAGCGTTAATTCCCGTATGCCCTACGGTACTAGGCTTACATTCTTCTATGCTCAGAAAGATAAATCACGCCTTATAGATTACAAATATCTCTTATCTACAATTCATTAAAGTCTTTATTTGTAATACATTTGTTTTATCGAGAGTAGTTGTTGTTCTTAAAAATCTCTTTCTCTTTCTTGTTTTCTTATTTAAAATATGACTTTTATTTGCATGTGCTCTTAAAATTTTGCCGGTTGCTGTAAATTTAAAACGTTTTTTTGCTCCACTGTGAGTTTTAATCTTGTACATATTCTTCGGGCTTAGACTTTATCTTTACCCTCTTCACTACCTTTCTTATTATTTTTTTCTGATGAAGTGTTTTTTGTTGAATTGCCTGATTTGGGCTTTGAAGACAAGAACATTAGCATATTTTTGCCATCCAATTTAGCCGGACGCTCAATAGCGGCAAATTCTGCGCAAAGATCCGAAAATTTCTTCATGAGATCATATCCCACTTCGGGATGACCCATTTCACGACCTCTGAAACGTATTGAAACCTTAACTTTGTCACCGTTATTTATAAATCTCTGAGCATGAGCGACTTTAGTATTTAAATCATTGGTGCCAATGTTGACGGAAAGTCTTATTTCTTTTATATCGACAATGCGTTGATTTTTCTTGGATTCCTTTTCTTTTTTTGCCATTTCAAAGCAATATTTTCCATAATCAAGTATCTTACAGACCGGTGGATTTGCTTTACTTGCCACCTTAACAAGATCCAAGTTTTGAGCTTTCGCCATAGCATAAGCTTGTGCAATAGGAACCACTCCGCGTTGTTCACCACTGGAATCTATAAGTCTAACCTCTTTGTCTTTTATTTCACCATTAATTTGAATGTCTCTGCTGCTAATACTCAAGCACCTCCGTAAAAATTGTTTAGAAAATAGGCTAATTCTAACCAAAAAAATTGTATGAGCAACAAATCTGCTCACACAATAAATCGATTGTCTTGAATATGCAAGACCCAAAATATTGACCTAACACAAACAGTATTGTGTAGGTGAAAGCAAATTTGCTCCACTTAAATTACATTTTTAATTCTAAATGATACAAAAATAAAAGTCAATACTAAAAATAAAAATTTTTGCACGCGTAAAAAAGAGTTTCTTCTAAGTCACGAAGAAACTCAAAAATACAATTTTAGTTGACGTTAATTCTGCCGAATGCTCCTAACTTAAAACTTAAAATCATATTTACAGTATTTTCTTTTATGGTTGCAATCATATCTTCAAACATATCGAAACCTTCAACACGGTATTCAACTACCGGATCTCTTTGTCCATATGAGCGAAGATTTATACCCTGTTTAAGTTGTTCCATAGCATCTATATGATCCATCCATTGTTCATCAACATTGTGAAGCAAGATACTTCTTTCAAGCATTTGCGATGATGCTTCTCCTAAAAGCTCCTCATGTTTTTCATAAATTTCATGACATCTTGATTTAATAAAGCTAACTATCTCATCGCAAGTCATATCAATAGGATTTTCAGAGTCATAATATAGATCTTCTGGTGTTAGGACCCAATCCATATAATAATTTTTAAGTCCTTCTATGTTCCATTCGGTTTTAGGAGTAATAACAGATACATATCTTGAAACAACAGCTTCAACACTCTCGTCTATCATTTTCAAAATTTGGTCTTTAATGTCTTCGCCGTCAAGTACTTGATCACGTTGATTATAAATAATTTCACGCTGACGATTCAAAACGTCGTCATATTGGAGAACGTTCTTTCTTATAGCAAAGTTTCTGCCTTCAATTTTTCTTTGAGCCGATTCTATAGACTTTGTGAGCATTTTAGCTTCTAAAGGAGCATCTTCTTCTAGTTTAAACACCGCCATAAGATTTCTAATTCTGTCTCCGCCGAAAAGTCTCATAAGGTCGTCTTCTAAAGAGAGATAAAACCTACTTTTTCCAGGATCTCCTTGTCTACCTGCACGACCTCTAAGCTGGTTGTCTATTCTTCTGGTTTCATGGCGTTCTGTACCTATAACATAAAGTCCGCCAAGGCTTCTTACTTCATCTGCAGCACCTTTTAATTCTTCCTTATGTTTCAGATAAAGCTCTTTATATTTTTCTCGCACTTTCAAAATGTCTGGGTCATCTGTTTCCGAAAATCCGTCAGCTTCAGCAAGAACTTCGTTTTGATATCCTAAACGTTTTAAATCCGATTTAGCCATGTATTCCGCATTACCGCCCAGTGCTATATCTGTTCCTCTTCCAGCCATATTTGTTGCGATGGTTATTGCGCCTTTTTTACCTGCTTGAGCTATTATTTCTGCTTCTTTTTCATGATATTTAGCGTTTAATACCTGATGAGGAATATTTTTTTCTTTAAGCATATTACTCAAAATTTCTGATTTTTCTATCGAAACAGTTCCCACCAAAATAGGTTGGCCCTTTTTATGAGCTTCTGTTATTTCCTCAACTATGGCTTTAAATTTTCCGTTCTGAGTTGCATACACAACATCCGGTAAATCAATTCTAAGAATAGGCTTATTTGTCGGAATTTCAACTATATCGAGTTTATAAATTTCTCTGAATTCCTCTTCTTCTGTAGTAGCCGTACCGGTCATACCGGAAAGCTTACTATAGAGTCTGAAATAATTTTGGAAAGTGATTGAAGCAAGAGTTTTTGATTCTTTTTGTATTTCAACTTTTTCTTTTGCTTCTATTGCTTGGTGAAGACCTTCATTATATCTTCTGCCTTGCATAATTCTTCCTGTAAATTCGTCTACTATGAGGATTTCACCACCTCTTACAACATAATCAATGTCGTTTTGCATAACTCCATTTGCTTTAAGTGCCTGATTTATATGGTGCTGGAGAGTTAAATGTTCGGGGTCAGTAAGGTTTTCTATGTTAAAGTATTTTTCAGCTTTTTCAACTCCTTCTTTAGTAAGAGTTGCAGTTTTTGCTTTTTCGTCTACTACATAATCATAATTTTCAAAAAGTTCTTCATTATCTTCTTTCGAATCTATTTCCTCGACCTTAAGCATACTGAGGGTCTTAACAAAATCATCGGCAATAGTATAAAGTTCGGTTGACTTACTTCCCTCACCTGAAATAATAAGCGGCGTTCTTGCTTCGTCTATTAAAATAGAGTCAACTTCATCGACTATTGCAAAGTTATGCCCTCTTTGAACTTTTTGAGATTTAGTTGTAACCATATTATCACGAAGATAGTCAAAACCAAATTCATTATTTGTACCATAAGTTATATCTGCTTTATAAGCTTCTGCTCTTTTTATATTATTCATCCCAGAAACAATAAGTCCTACGCTAAGTCCTAAAAACTTATATACCTTACCCATAAGCTCGGAGTCTCTTTTTGCAAGATAGTCATTAACCGTTACTATATGCACGCCTTTTCCTGTTAAAGCATTTAAATAGGCAGGAAGAGTCTCAACAAGAGTTTTTCCTTCTCATTTGGCTTATTCTACCTTGATGAAGAACTATACCGCCTATTATCTGAACCGGGAAATGTTTCATACTCAAAACTCTACTTGCAGCTTCACGGCAAACGGCAAAAGCATCGGGTAAAATATCATCAAGTGTTTCACCTGAATTAAGGCGCTGTCTAAGCACCTCAGTTTGCCCGGAAAGCTCTTCGTCAGACATATTTAAATATTTTTTTTCAAGCTCCAAAACGCTATTACATATTGGATTTATACGCTTGAGCTCTCTTTTACTGTAATTTCCAAACATAAGTTTCAAAAAACTCATAGCAAACACCTCTATTTCATTTGATGGACATATAATTTTCTATAAAATATTTAACTTGAGATATCCGGAATTAATTTTATAAAAATTCCGTAAAATTTTCAATCACAAATAATATTTAGACACCACCATGTGGATTTTAACATATTTTAGAATTAAATTCACTCTTTTTTGAAAAAAATATAAAAATTAATTTCTATTTTACAGTTTCTTCACTAAATTAAATTAATTTATAACTATACTTGCTTTGCATAAAATAGTATAAAAATATCAGGAGGTAAAATATGAATAATATTTTTGAAAAAGTTTTTAAATTAATGGAAATTTCATTTCCAAAAGAAGAATATAGAGAATACGAATCTCAAAAGAGATTACTAAATAATCCTAGATATGAAATAAATACAAAAATAAATGAAAATGGCGATTTAATTGCTTTCATAGCCTTTTGGAAATTTAAAGATTTCAATTTTATAGAACACTTCGCAGTAAATCCAAACACGAGGGGTCAAGGAATAGGAAGCAAAATGATAAACGAATTTATAAAAAATCAAGATAAGCCTATTATTTTGGAAGTAGAAATACCTACTGACGAAATTTCTAAAAAAAGAATTCACTTTTACGAAAAAAATGGATTTTTTTTAAATGAATATGAATATTTTCAAAAACCACTGAGAAAAAACTCCATGCCCCAGAAATTATATTTAATGAGCTACCCAAAAGTTCTTGAAAACAAAGACTTTGAAAAAGTCAAAGAAATAATTTATCAAAATGTATACAGTGAAATTTAAAATTCGGATTTAAGACTTCTTAAAAAAAGTTTCGAAATACACTCTCTCGGAGACATTTCACCGATTATCGTTTCGTGTACAGCACGGCAAATTGGAAGTTCAACTCCAGTTTTTTCGCTTAAAATTTGTAAAGCATGAGAAGTTGCTACTCCTTCTGCAAGCTTTTCATACTTTCCCGATAAAGCAAGTGATTCTCCGAATTTTCTATTGTTGCTGTGAGGAGAAAATAAGGTAGCTTCATAATCTCCAAGATGTGCAAGTCCATATGCAGAAAGTTCACTCCCACCAAGAGCTCTTATAAGCCTCGAAATTTCTCTTGTACCACGAGACATCAGAGCGCCTTTGAGCGATGTATACCCTATGGCATCTAATATCCCAGCTGCAATACCCATAACATTTTTAGACGCTGCACCTATTTCACTGCCTATAATATCTTTCCCGTAATAAAATCGGATAAGCTTACTGGAGAATTCTTGTATAAGAAAATTTTTCACATCTTCATTTTCAGAGTCTATTACCATGCAATTAGGAATGTTTTTAACAAAGTCTTGAACATGCCCTGGGCCTACCCAAACAGCAACTTTGGAATTTTCACCTAAACATTCTTTCAAGACAACAGAAAGTCTTTTACCTGTTTTTTCTTCTATTCCTTTCATACACAGCACAAAAATCTTATTTTCAAGATTTTTTTTAAATGTTTCCTTAAATTTATTTAAAAAACTTCTCAAAGATTGTGCACTAATAGAAATAATTATGACATTAGAAAAATTTATAGCTTTTTTCTCATCAGATGTTATAATTATTTTTTCATCAAGACGCAAAAAATCATTTTGTCTGTCACTTTTTAATTTAATAACCTTTTCTGAAGAATCCCTACCCCAAAGTAAAACTTCTTTCCCTATTTTATTTAAATACCATGCAATAAAACTTCCCCATCTACCGCATCCCATAACAGATACTTTCACAGAACTACCTCGATTCATATGTTTTATGTTTTTTTAAAATGTATTATAATATAAAATTCAAAATATTCTACGCGATATTATATATAATTGCATTAAAATCGTCAATAAAAGTACTTTTAAATGTTATTAAATCGAAAAATACAGATATAAAGAATATATTTTAATAATAAAAATAATACAAATTATATAACATGATGATAAATTTGGAAATTAAATCATTTTCTTGAAAAAATATAAACTTTGTGGTACACTAAGATAGGTATGATGTCATAAATATAAGTACATACAATAAAAGAATATAAAACTTTACTATAAATTACGGAGGAATCATTAATGGAATTAGAATTCGATAATATGGAAGAAGAAATAGTACAAATAAAAGTAATTGGTGTTGGTGGAGGCGGCGGAAACGCAGTTAACCGAATGATTGACTCCGGAGTAAAATGCGTTGAATTCATATGCATAAACACAGACAGACAAGCTCTTATGCGCTCGAAAGCAACTCATAAGATTCAAATAGGAGAAAAAATAACCAGAGGAAAAGGTGCAGGATCTAAACCGGAAATAGGTCAACGTGCAGCAGAAGAAAGCCGTGATGAAATAGTTGCAGCTTTAAAAGGTGCCGACATGGTATTTATTACAGCAGGTATGGGCGGTGGAACTGGAACGGGAGCTGCTCCGGTTGTTGCTCAAGTTGCAAGAGAAATGGGAATTTTAACAATAGGTATCGTAACCAAACCTTTCTCATTTGAGGGCCAAAAGCGTATGGCTCAAGCAGAACAAGGAATTTCAGAACTTCGTGAACAAGTAGATTCATTAGTAGTCATACCGAATGAACGTTTAAAACTTGCAAGTCAGCAAAGAATAACTCTTATGAATGCATTTATAGTAGCTGACGATGTTTTAAGACAAGGTGTTCAAAGTATATCTGACCTTATTGTTCTTCCGGGTCTTGTTAATCTTGATTTTGCTGATGTAACTGCAACAATGAAAGATGCAGGATATGCTCATATGGGTGTTGGCCGTGCACAAGGAAAAGACAAAGCAGAAACAGCTGCAAATATGGCAATTTCAAGCCCACTTTTAGAAACAGCAATTAATGGAGCAAAAGGTGTAATTATAAACGTTACCGCTTCGCCTGATATAGGTCTTGATGAAATAGAAATTGCTTCTTCTCTTATTGCTCAACAAGCAGATGAAAATGCAAATATTATCTGGGGTGCAGCATTTGATGAATCAATGGATGATGAAATAAGCGTAACAGTTATTGCAACGGGATTTGAAACTAGAGGATCATATTTCCCGGTTTCTCATTCATCTTCTAGCATTAAATCCGCTCCTGTTAAAACAGAAAAGCCTCAACCTCAAATAAATTACCCTTCTGACGATATGTCTCAAACAAAGGAATTTAATCAAGATTTAGGCAGAGATAATTTCTACGATATAATGTCTCTATTCAAAGGAAAATAAAAATAATTTTACAGCAACCTATTCATTGAAACGGTTGCTGTATTTTTATACGCAAATTCACTTAATAATGTTCGCTACTTGACTTATTATTCCTAAAACAATACCCATAATTTTAAATGCAAGTCTTAATTTTGCTAATGTAGAATGTTTCTTCGCTACTTCACGCTCAAACTGTTTAATACATTTATCATAAATTTCTATATCACCTGAAATATTATTCATCTTATTATTAAATTCCACTAATTTTGCTTCTGCTTGGTTCACATCACTAATACGATTATTACTAATATTACGAATTTCTCTATCCAGGTCGTTTAATTGCTCGTCACTGTTAGGTTCTTTTTTTAGTTCATTAAGTACATCATTGACTTCATCAACATCATCAAATGCTCCTTCTAATTTAGTCCAATCGAAATTAAAACCTAATCCACTTACAATGGATTTAATCGCATGTAAGACATATTTCATAAAGTATACGCAAAGATTTCTGGCCGATGTAATGTTATCTCTACGATTGTTGCTATCTTTATAATTTCCATATACTACTGCATCATAAATGTCTTTAATCATATTATATTGTTGGTCAATAGATCCAACTACTGTTTCATATCCTTTTGGTTTTTTAGCTTTTAAAAACTTATTATATACTTCTGATTCAGAAGCACGCTCATCTACCCATTTGTACATTTTTTTAATTTTCGATAAATTTTCTAAGCTTGTCTTTACACTGGCCTTTAAATTCCTAATGCTTAATCTAGCACTTTTTTCTTTGTTGAATGCTAAAGTAGCATTAGCTGTCGAAACTAAGTAGCCAACTGTTCTATCAAAAATATTACCATCGTTACCCTTTCCGAGTTTTTTGTTTACATTCTGTTTGAAACAGTTCATATAATCAGTATAAATACTTTCTTTTCTTAAAGCATCATTAAATGTGTTTTCGCAAGTTTTTATTTTATTAAGAAAATTTTTTACTAAATATTCTGAATCCGTAAAACTATTGTAAACACATTTTTTGCTAATGCTCCACTCGCTATGGTCTTTGTCTTTTTCACCGACTATTTTATTAACTTTTTCTGACATTTTTTCAATAGCGGATGAATTTTTAAACTTAGCATCTTTAAAGAAAGACTCTAAAATTTTGAATTCTTTAATTGATGCAATTAATTTATTTATTTTATCACTTTTAGATTTTTCATATTTATTTTTTGTAATATTTTTAATTCTAGAAGCCATTCTATGTGCTGTATTTAGGTCTTTACTTGTATCACATATTTTCTTGTAAAGTACCTTCATATACTTCTCTGCATCTGAAGGAACAACAGCTTCAAAACCGTCTACTGCTTTTCTAGTTTTTTGAATTATGTTTTTGAAATCATTAATTGTAAAAGATTTACCAACTGTAATATTGCTATTCATAAAAAACACCTTCCTTAAATTTAAACTAAACATATATATCGCGGATATATATATATATATATATAGCTTGTACAAAATAATGTCAAGTGTTTTTTATTTTTTTACATAATTTATACTTTTTTAATTCCCGAATTGTCACAAACTTCCAGCCATTTTAAAAAGTTAAAATTTTCAAAATATCCACTCGGAAAAATTTCCAGCATAGGAATAAGAACAAAAGCTCTTTCAAAAGTTCTGGGATGCGGTAAAATTAAATTCTCGGATTCTATTTTTTCATTTCCATAAAATATTAAGTCTATATCTATAGTACGAGGAGAAAATTTATAAGGTCTTTTTCTCCCTAATGATGATTCTATTCCCAAACAAACTCCTAAAAGAGTAAATGGATTTAAATCAGTTAAAATTTCCACACAGCAATTTATATAATTACTTTGAAAATCTTTAACTCCATAAGGCTTAGTTTCATAATAAGAAGATATTTTTTGAACACTTACTTTAGTTGTATTCTTAATAATTTTTATTGCTTCATCTATATATTTTTTTCGATCTCCAATATTGCTTCCCAGTGAAAGGACCGCTCTTACCATTTAAATTTCAATCCTTTCTTTTTTCATTCTTACAGCAACATAATCAAATTCTTCTTTTATAGGTGCATTCGGCTTTTTGACGACTATATCAACCGTTTTTATTTCTTTAAAGCATAAAAAAAGACAGCTTATAATTTCACAAGCAAGCTTTTCTATTAAGTTAAATTTATTTTTAACTGTTACCTCTTTTACCTTTTTCATAATATCCGAATAGCTCACAACTTTTTCTATATCGTCGGTATAAATACTTGGTACATCTACTATTAAGTCAAAAAAAAAGCATTGTCCCTGCTCTTTTTCGAAATCATGTACTCCATGATATGCATAAACTTTAAAATTTTTAATTATAATTTGATTCATAAAAACTCCTTAAAATTTAATAACATCGTCCACTGCTTTAGCGGTTACAACAGCTTCTTTTACATCATGAACACGAATAATATTTGCTCCTCTTGCAATAGCTATAGCATTTAATGCTATTGTTCCAGGAAGTTTAGAATAATTGTCTTTACTTTCACAGTACTGCGAAACTACTCTTTTTCTTGAAAGTCCAACTAAAATAGGAATATTTTTTATTCTAAATTTTTCTATATTATTAATTATGAATAAATCTTGTTCTCGAGTTTCAGTAAATCCCACTCCAGGATCAAAACAAATTCTTTTTTCATCTATATTATATTTTTTTGCTATTTCAAGCTTACTTTCAAAAAAATTTTTTATTTTCATATTACTTCCATTTCTCATGATTACTACACCGCAATCACTTTTTGAAGCAATTTCAAACATTTTTTTGTTTTCAAATCCATAAACATCATTTATTATGCTTGCACCAAATTCAAGAGATTTTTCTGCCACTTCAGGATAAAAAGTATCTATTGAAATTGGTATGTCGAGCTTGTCTTTTATTTTTTGAAGTACAGGAAAAAGCCTTTTCCATTCTTCATCAGGTGAAATTTTTGTAAATCCAGGACGAGTAGATTGAGCACCAATATCTAAAATATCAGCCCCAAGCTCTTGAATTTCGAAAGCTCTTTTTACTGCTTTTTCACACTTGTTATAAAGTCCTCCATCAGAAAAAGAATCGGGAGTTACATTAAGTATTCCCATAACTAAAGTTTTATTAAGTTTTAAACTATATCTACCTGCATTAAAAATATTCATAATTTACTTCCTTTGCTAATTTACTAATATTCCTCTAATTGTAGATGTTTTTGTAATTGCTCCAGGAGATTTTACTCCCCGTATAGTCATACAAAGATGTTCTGCCTCAAGAGTTACCTCTACACCCTTTATAGGAAATTTTGAAAATAAAAAATCAGCTACTTTATTTGTAATCCTTTCTTGAATTTGAAGACCTTTAGAAAAATAATTAACAATCCTTGCGAGCTTAGAAATACCAATTAAGTTTCCTTCGGAAGGCAAATATTTTATATGAGCAACTCCTCGAAAAGGAAGCATATGATGCTCGCAAAGAGAACAAAACCTTATATCTTTTACTTCTATCAGTCCTTGATTTTCAAAGTCTTCTTTAAATACTTTTATTAAATCTTCACTTTTTTCTTCATTTTTAAAAAATTCTTCAAGCATTTCGGAAACCCTTCTTGGAGTTTCCACTAGACCTTCTCTTTCTGCGTCTTCTCCCAGTTCAATTATTATATCTTTTATTAATTTTTCAATTCTTTTTTTATCCATTCTTTATCATTCCCTAAAAACTTTTAAACTTAAAATATTTCAAAATATGTTATAAACATTTCATTTCAATAGATATTTTAACATATTGAAACCACTAGTCAAGCGTGCCATTTCGTTAGAAAATCAAATTATACGAATTTATCTTTATTTTTATTGAATTTAATTCTATTTACGATCATTGCAACAAATACCCCGATTAAAGTGTCACAAACGCGCTGGACAACATAAGTAAGTGTGCTTCCGGCACTGCTTTCAGATCTAGACAAAATTACTATTACAACAACGCAACCTATAGAAACCGCTGATTTTCTGTTTATAAAATTACAAATATAAACAACCATCAAAATTCCAAGTGGTAAAGCTAAAATTTTAAACCAATTATAACTCCATGACATACAGCAAAGTTCCAAAGCCATATACCCAACGGTACCTCCTATAATGGTACCTATGAATCTATTTGTTCCGGTATCGAGAGTTTGTTTGTATGTTTGCTCCATGCATATAACAGACGCTATACATGCGCAAAATATATCCTCATGTTTTAAAAACATGGAGATAAGTGCACAAATTGTAACGGCAATAGCTGTCTTCACGGCTCTCAATCCGATTTTATAATCTTTATTAATTATCACAAAAATTTAAGGTATAAAAATGTACCTTTTTCCTCCTTTTTAAAATCAATAATTTTCTATTAGAGTACAGTATTTCAATATTAAAATCAATATTTTTTACAGCTTCATCTTAATATAGGTTGTATTTGTTTACCTTCGAGTGCAAGCTCTATAGTTTTAGGTACTAAATCAAAATGAGCAACAAGTGAAGTTGGTTTATTTTCAAAATCATCTTGGCTTAAAGGAACAAAATAAAAGTGTTTCATATTAAGTGCTTTACCAAAATTAACAGCTGACGCTCCAAGTGCATCATTTGTAGCAAGTGCTATAACAACAGGCTTTTGAACTCTCAAATGAGACTTTACTGCCAAAGTAACCGCAGTGTTGGTAGAAGCTCTACAAATTTTTCCTAATGTGTTTCCCGTACAAGGACATACAAGCATAATATCAGTTAAATTTTTAGGGCCTATAGGCTCAACTTGAGTCAACGAATTTAGCACTTTTTTACCACTTATATCTTCTATTTTTTTTATAAAATCTTTTGCTTTTCCAAATTTAGTATCCAAAGTATATGCATTAGAAGACATAATCGGGATTATATCATAATTCATTTCGGAAAGTTTTTTCATTTGATTTATGGATTTTTCAAGTGTACAAAAAGATCCGCAAAGTGCAAAACCAATTTTAACTTTACTCATAAATGTTCCTCCTTAATAATTTTGTATATTACTTTTGCTAAAATTTCTCCTGAAGGTTCAGGATAATATCTTCCAGGTATTCCAAGGTCGTTTATTATTTTTATATTAAATTTTTCGGCTGAATTTTTATCTACACCTCCGGGAAGCGAAGCAAGATCAATTATTAACTTAGTAGATTTTAAAAATTTAAGTACTTCAAAATCAAATATAACTGCAGGCACGGTATTAAATATTACATCGAAATAATGATTTTCATTTATCTCTTTGACATTTATAACTTCAAAACCATTTATTTCTGCCAAAGAAGTGTCTTTTAAGTTTCTAGCACTAACCGTAACCTTTGCACCTAAATTTTTAAGAAGCTTTGAAAGTATTTTCCCGATTCTTCCATAACCTGCTACTAAACATTTAGATCCGGAAATAGGTATGCTCATATTTTGTACCATTGTCTTTATTGATCCTTCTGCGGTTAAAGCAGCATTATATATCAAAAAATCTTCTCTTTCATAATAATCTTTTATGCAAAATTCACTTGGTTTATTGACATATTCAAGCAATGGTGATATAATTCCGCCAAATACGACTTTATTTTTAAGGGGAGCCACAAATTTTTTATTTATTTGTATTGTATTTTTAGAAAACGGAGCATTTAATTTTTTTCTATCTCTGGATACTGGAACGGGTAAGATTAAATATTTTGAGTTTTGAATAACATTTTCTAGATTTTTATTTTTAGATGTTAAACAGTCTAAATCTTCAACATTTTCAAAGCCATGCATTAGAACTGTATTTCCATCACAAATAAGTTTTTTTGCTAGGTGTATTTGTCGCATATCTCCACCAATTATTCCGAATGTTTTGTTTGAAATCATAAGTATAAAACCTCCTGTTTCATATTTTATATAATATGGCGTAAATTAATAAGTCGTTACCAAAATAAAATAAATTCAAGGGCGGTAATAATTCACATGAAAAGTTCAAAAAATGCTGGTAACTTAGCTACTTCAAAATTATTTGAAGAATACGAAAAAAAGTACAATGAGTTTAAAAGCAAAAATATTACTTTAAATATGGCGAGAGGAAAACCGTGCACAAATCAACTTGATCTTTCAACACCTATGCTTAGTTGCTTAAAAAATTCTTCGGATTTAATCTCAAATGATAATATAGATTGCCGAAATTACGGAAATATGGATGGAATACCTGAAATAAAAGAACTTATTTCTAACGTAACTTCAATAAAGAAAGAAAATTTTATAGTAGGTGGAAATTCAAGCCTTAGTATGATGTTTGATACCATATCATGTTTTATGATTCATGGAGTCCAAGGAGGAACTCCATGGTTAAAACAAAATAAAATAAAATTTTTATGCCCTTCACCTGGGTATGATCGTCATTTTGCAATGTGTGAGTACTTCGGAATGGAACTTATAACCATACCTATGACAAAAACAGGTCCAGACATGGATATGGTAGAAAGTTTAGTTTTAAACGATAGTACCATAAAAGGAATGTGGTGCGTACCAAAGTATTCAAACCCTCAAGGTATCACGTATTCCCCTGAAACAGTAAAGAGGATTGCAAATTTAAAGCCTTCTGCAAAAGATTTTAGAATTTTTTGGGACAATGCATATTTTGTTCATGATCTCGAAGAGGATGAAGAACTTTTAAATATTATGGACGAATGTGAGAAAGCAGGAAACCCAGAATTGCCGATCTTATTTTTCTCGACTTCTAAAATAACTTTCGCAGGTTCAGGAATAGCTTTTATGGCTTGCGCAAACGGAAATTTAAAACAACTGAAAAAGAACTATTCCTTTAAAACCGTGGGATTTGACAAGATTAACCAGATGAGACACGTTAAGTTTTTAAAAAGCCCTGAGAATTTATTAAACCACATGAAAAAGCAAAGTGAAATTTTAAAACCTAAATTTAAAGCCGTAATTGATATCTTAGAGGAAGAATTTAAAAATCATAAAGAAATGCTTCAATGGGAAAAGCCCAAAGGAGGATATTTTATAAGCGTAAACACTTCCACAGGATGTGCAAAAGAAGTAGTTTCTTTGTGTAAAGAAGCAGGCGTCATTTTAACAAATGCAGGTGCAACATTTCCTTATGGAGTTGATCCTCTTGACCGAAATATTCGTATAGCACCAACTTACCCTTCACTTAATGAATTGAAATCAGCTATGAAATTATTTTGTTTAGTAGTAAAAATGGTTTATATAAAGAAAATTATGTGAAATTAAAACTAAATGGTTTCTATAAATAAAGTGAGGAATGATGTTTAAAAATGCGGAAAAATATTCAAAAAATTTTTTTAAAAAGTTTAACCCTATTCAGTATATTTTTCATTTTAGCAAATTCAAATTTTTCAAGCGGATTTTTTTCTTCGAGTAATTACACTTTATCTCAGGGGATAAGTATGTTAATTTCTCCATATAAAATAGTACACAATGACATAGTATGGCATTCAAGTAACCCTTCTATTGCCAATGTTAACTCTTGTGGAGTAGTTAATGCAAATTCTCAAGGAACAACAACAATAACAGCATCATATAGAGGGAAAAAGTATTCATGTACAATAAATGTTACAGATCCCGAAGCAGTTAGACATGTTTATACACATTCTCCAAAGGAAAATGAAAGTTTTTATGTATATGCAGTAACACCCTCAAATGTAAGTGAAGTGAAATTTGAAATAGAAGGTCCGAGTTACTATAAAGAATTTTGCAGTAATAATAAAACTAATATGTCAAATATGTTTTTATGGAAAGTATATGTACCTCCTCTTAAAAAAGGAACATATAAAATTAAAGTAACAAGCAAAATGAATAATTCCTGGAAATCAAGCCGTTTTGGAACAATATCTTTGGCTATTCCTCAGAATGAAGATAAAAACAGTTGTTCAACCTCTAAAAAATACTTAAGTCGTGAGGGAGCAGAATTTATTTCTAGGAAAGAAGGATTTAAACCGACTCCGTATGTAGATGTTGCGAAATATTTGACTATCGGAATGGGAAAATTAATTTTTCCATATACCACGTTTTATAATAATATGACTAAAGAAGAAGGATTTCAAGAAATATATAACACAATAAATAATAAAGGTATATCACTCGAAGTAAATAATTTTCTTATGAAGAATGGCATATCGTTTAATCAACATCAATTTGATGCGTTAGTAAGTTTTACATATAATTTAGGTAAAACATGGTTATACAAAAGCAATTTAAAAAATATCATTTTAGAAAGTTTTGGTAGAGGGAATCAAGGAACTGTAACATCATCTAATGGAATTTATTTAAGGCAAGGGCCATCAACCAGCCATAAACGTATTGCTTCCTTGTATTTTAATAGCAATGTAACACTTTTAAGTCAAGAAAAACAAAATGGTAATTGGTACCATGTTAGAAGCAGTTCTGGAAAAGAAGGATACTGTTGCTCAGATTATATTAGAGTACATAGCACAAACGGAAGAAATTTAAACTCAATAAACAAATCAAGATTTGCAAATGAATTTATAAAATATCATCATGCAGGCGGAAAATGTTTTAGAGGACTATTAAAAAGAAGAGTTGAAGAATTAGAAGTGTTTTTTAATAATAATTACACTAAAGCAGTACCTATAAATAAATATTCTATTCCATCTTGTATGAGATAAAAAATTAAAGACAGCCAATTTATTATGGCTGTCTAATTATTTTCATGAAACTAAAAATTCATCATTTCACGAATTTTTTTTAATTTTTGCTCGGAAATTGCGTTAAACACTCCACCAGATGATTTTTTAACTTCAACATCACTATAACGATGAACACCAGTACCTGCAGGAAGGAGTTTTCCGATAATAACATTTTCTTTAAGACCTAAAAGCGGATCTACTTTACCTTTAATAGCAGCATCTGTTAAAACTCTGGTAGTTTCTTGGAATGAAGCAGCTGAAAGGAATGAATCCGTTGCGAGAGATGCTTTGGTAATACCTAAAAGTACAGGAGAAATAACTGCTTCTTTCAGGTTTGTTTCACCATTTGAAATTCTCTTTCTTATTTCATCATTTGCACGCAAAGCTTCTGATTTGTCAGCAAGTGAATTTTGAATAAGATCAGTATCTCCCGAATCTTCAATTTTAACTTTACGCATCATTTGTCTTACTATAACTTCAATATGTTTATCATTTATATCAACACCTTGAAGTCTGTAAACTCTCTGTACTTCTTGTATTAAATAAGCTTCTACGGCAGCTGCTCCCTTAATAGCGAGTACATCGTGTGGATTTACAGAACCTTCTGTAATCATATCGCCTGCTTCAATTGTGTCTCCATCTTCGATACGAATTCTGGAGCCGAATGGAATTAAATATGTTCTTTCTTCTTTTGTATTTTCATCATATACAATTATATTTTTGCTCTTTTTTACTTCTTCAAATCTAACTTTTCCGCCAATTTCACTTATTATTGCTAAATGTTTAGGTTTGCGTCCTTCAAAAAGTTCTTCAACACGAGGTAAACCTTGAGTAATGTCCCCTGCTCCGGCGATACCTCCAGTGTGGAACGTTCTCATGGTAAGCTGAGTACCTGGCTCACCGATTGACTGAGCAGCAATTATTCCAACTGCTTCGCCAACTGCGGCAGGTAAACCATTTGCAAGGTTAGCACCGTAACATTTTTTACAGACACCATGACTTGATTTGCAATTCAGAATAGATCTTATTTCAATTTTTTCTACTCCACTATTAACTATTATTTTTGCATCGTCATCATCCATGAGTTTATC
>CAKUXU010000005.1 GCA_934700635.1 uncultured Eubacteriales bacterium
CTCATATCCTATAATGGCATCTATGGATATATGCTTAGAATGGATTGAAAAATTTGGAAATCAAAAATATGAATTACTTTCTAATAGAATAGAAAATTTTAAAAAAAGCTCTTTATTTAAAGATGCTTTTTTAAGCGGTACAGACATTGATCCTATAAGAATAACAATAAACACGAAAGAAATAGGATATAGCGGTTATGAATTCAGAAATGAGCTTTATAAATTTAAAATAGAACCTGAATTTTGTGATGAAAATTATGCTGTACTTATAGCTACTCCTTTTAATCGAGAAAAAGATTGGAGTAGGCTTGAGTCTGCAATTAAAAATGTGAAAATCAAAAGAAAATTTTTTGCTTTTGAAAAATCTGAAACAAAAATTCCAAAATCTGAAATGAAAATTTCAAAGGCTCTTTCTTTGAACTCTAAGGAAGTAGACTTAGAAAAATGTTTAGGAAAAATTGCAGCCGAAATAATTTGTCCGTGCCCTCCTGGAGTACCAGTTGTTATGCCGGGGGAAAAAATTAGGGAAGAAGAAATAGCTTCTCTTAAAAAGTATGGTATTTCAAAGGTGTATGTGGTAGAATGAAGTTCTAGATGGATCCTTAGTTATATGGAGGTATTTATTATGAAATTGGTAATGGCAATTATGAGCAGAGACGATTCTTCGGTAGTTATGGATGCACTTACGGAAGAAAATTTTCAAGTTACAAGAATGGCTTCCACAGGCGGATTCCTAAAGTCAGGGAATACAACTCTTATAATAGGAGTTGATGACAGCAAAACAAATAAAGTCATAGATGTTATATCAAAATACAGCAGCAAAAGAAAACAGCTCGTTGTAGATGCATCACCGATGTATTTGGGTGCTCCGATTCAAAATACCCCTACTCAAGTTCAAGTAGGAGGAGCGATCATATTTGTTTTAGATGTAGACAGATTTGAAAAGGTGTGAATTTTGTATAGATGTATTTTGAATGTCTGTGTAATATGGCAAAAAATGAAAAAGTAACCCATGCGATTATTATTGAGGATTCAAATTTTGAAAAAGCTTTAGAAAACATATCTTATTTTTTTAAAATTTTGCTTTGTAAATCAAAAATTTCCGAAAATCCATGCAATGCATGCAGTTCCTGCATTAAAATAGAAAAAAATTGTCATCCGGACATAAAGTTTTTTTCTTTGGAAAAAGATTCTAAGTCAATAAAAATAGAAAGTATAAGGTTTATTCGTAAAGATTCTTATATAATTCCAAACGAAGGAAAGTATAAAATATATGTTTTAAGTCCCGCTGAAACGTTAACTGTTCAAGCTCAGAATGCTTTCATAAAGCTTCTTGAGGAGCCACCCAAGAATGTTATTTTTATTCTTCTTTGTAAGTCAGTAGAGCCGCTTTTAAATACGGTTATTTCCAGATGTCAAATTTTTAGATCACATGAAGAAGGTATTGAAAATGAAGATGAAAAAGCGGTTGAATATGCGAATGAAATTACAAAATTAAGTATTGAATCCAAAAGAGTAGAAATAATTAAAATTCTTGCTGGTATTGCTCCAAATAGGATATTTTTAAAAAAATTTATGGTAAATATGATCTCGGATTTTATTCAAATAATTAAAAATTCTTCTGATATTGAATTTATTAAGATTGTATCAAAAAAAATTGATGATATAAAATATGCCATCAATTTAATCGAAAAAAATGTAAATGTGGGTTTGATTTTAACGTATTTGAGTATTGTTTTGTAAAAAGGAGTTTTTAAATGTATGAGTGTTATTTTGGCGGTTAGATTTAAAGAAGTTGGAAAAATCCACTATTTTCAGTATTTTAATGATGATATATCAGTAGGAGACATTGTAATAGCGGAGACAAAAAAAGGGATTCAAAACGGAGAAGTTATAAGCATTAAAGAAAATTTTTCTGAAACAAATGATTTTCAAACGGAAAGAATTATTCGCAAAGCAACACCCGAAGATTTGGAATCTGTGAAGAAAAAAAAGCAAGAAGAAAAAGAAGCATGTGAAATATGCAAAAGTAAAATTAAGCTTCATAAGCTTAAAATGAAGGTAATTGATGTTGAGTACATGTTTGATAGAAATAAAATTATTTTTTATTTTATTTCAGAATCAAGAATTGATTTTAGAAATTTAGTCAGAGATTTAGCACATGCTTTTAAAGCAAGAATAGAATTAAGACAAGTTGGCATAAGAGATGAAGCTAAAATTTTAGGCGGTCTTGGTATATGTGGGAAATCTTTGTGTTGTGAAACATTTTTGAATGAATTTCCTCTTTCTTTGGTTAAAATGGCAAAAGATCAAGGAGTTTCACTTAGCCCTTCTAAACTTTCAGGTATATGCGGAAGATTAAAATGTTGTCTTAATTATGAACAAGACACTTATCTTGATTTGCTTGAAAAGATGCCACAGGTAGGCGACATTATAGAAACTCAAGAGGGAGAAGTTGTGGTTTTAGCAAAACATCCTATTTCTTCAACTCTTAAGGTCCAAATAAAGGACGAAAATGGAAATATACGTGTAAAAAATATAAAAATGGATGATGTGATTAAATCCTAAGTGTGTAAATAAACAGGTTGATTTTTAGCAAAAAATAAGATATAATTATACTGAGAATAATAAAAAAATTTTAGAGCTGTCAAATTTAAATGAGTTGTGAATTTCTTGATTTTTATTGCTGATTTGACCTTTTGATGCTCTTAGTATATGGTGGTGCTAATAAATTGTTAGATGGATTTTCAGAAGAATTTTTAAAGCTTAGGAAAGCTTTGCTTGAGAAACGATTTTCAAATTTGAATAAAAGACAACAAGAAGCAGTTTTTAATGTTAATGGACCTATGGTTGTTTTAGCAGGTGCAGGAAGCGGAAAAACCACTGCTATAATTAATAGAATTGTTAATATGGTAGACTATGGGGATGCATACACAAATAATTTAGTTGATGAAAGTGAAGTAACAAAAGAAAATATTTCTTTGCTTAAAAATGCTTATAATGGCTTTCAAAATATAGAATCGGTGAATTATTTACTTAAACTTAATCCTGTTGACCCTAAAAATATTCTTTCGATAACTTTTACAAATAAAGCTGCATCTGAACTTAAAAACAGACTTAAGCAAGCTTTAGGTGAAAAGTCACGAGATGTTTGTTCTTGTACATTTCATTCATTTTGTTCAAGAGTATTAAGGACTCATGCTTTGAGACTTGGATATAGTAGTCATTTTACTATATATGATGATGAAGATAGCACAAAAGTAATAAAAGAATGTTTAAAAATGCTTAAACTTGATGACAAAGTGACTACACCTAGAAATATAAAAAATGAAATTTCTCGTATGAAAGATAAACTTATTGATTTTAAAGATTATAAGTTGTCTTTAAAAGATAGTTTAAGAAGCGCGATGCTTAGTGATATTTATGAATATTATCAAAATAAGCTAATTGAAGCTGATGCAATGGATTTTGACGATTTGATTTTTAATACAGTTAAGTTGTTTCAAAATTATCCTGAAATACTTGAATCTTATAGAGATGTTTTTAAATATATTCTTGTTGATGAATATCAAGACACAAACTATGCTCAATATGTGCTTATTAAAAGTTTAGCAGAAAAAAGCGGAAATTTATGTGTTGTGGGAGACGATGATCAAAGTATTTATAAATTTCGTGGAGCAACAATAGAAAACATAATTGATTTTGAAAAAGTTTTCCCAGGAGCAAAAGTAATAAAGTTTGAACAAAATTATCGTTCAAGTAAAAATATAATCGAAGCAGCAAATTCAATTATAAATAATAACATTTACAGAAAAGGAAAAGAATTATGGACAAATAATTGCTGTGGAGAGCCGATTAGAATTCATACAGCGTACAGCGAACATGATGAAGCAAATTTTATTGCCGAAGCTATCCAGGATAGAGTTGCAAAGGGCGAGAAATATTCAGATTTTGCAGTTCTTTACAGAAGAAATCTTCAATCAAATGTAATAGAAAAAGTATTTATGAGACGCTCCATACCATACCGTGTATTTGGCGGTCAGAGGTTTTATGACCGAAAAGAAATAAAAGATATGATAGCATATTTAAGTGTCATAAATAATCCTTTAGATGAAGTAAGACTTAAAAGAATAATTAATCAACCGAGACGGTCTATTGGTGAAAGAACTATCGCACAAGCATCTGAAATTGCAAAAGAAACAAATAGTGATTTGTTTACTGTTATGAAAAACTGTGAAATGTATGATAGTCTCCAAAGAGTTTCAGTAAAGCTTAAATCTTTTTCAAATTTAATAGATGAGCTTATGTATATTTATGCTTCGGGAAGAGTTTCTGTTTCTGAGCTTTATGAAATTCTTCTTGAAAAAACTCAGTATATTAATTTTCTTAAATCCGAAAGAGACAATTCTGAGTCTAAAATTGAAAATGTGAAAGAATTTTTAAACAGTATAAAAAGTTATGAAGAAGAAAAAGGTAAAGACGCTACACTTTCAGGATTTTTAGAGGAAATATCTCTTTTTTCAGATATAGATAATTATGATTTAAATGCAGATGCAGTAATACTTATGACTCTTCATTCTGCTAAAGGGCTTGAATTTCCTAATGTTTTTTTGCCAGGACTTGAAGAAGGAATTTTCCCAAGTATTCAAGCAATAGACGATGAAGTGGAGCTTGAAGAAGAACGTAGGCTTGCTTATGTTGGTGTAACAAGATGCAAAAAAAGTTTGTACCTTCTTAATTCAGATAGCAGAATGCTTGCTGGAATTACTTCTCATAATAAAGCTTCTAGATTTTTGTGTGAAATTCCGCAAGAAATCGTGAAAAAAACAAAATCAAGAGATTGGAAAGATCTTAAAGAAGGAGAACCTATTCCTGAATCTGCTCAAGAACAAAGAGTTAAATCTGTTATGGCTGCACATAATTTCGGCGGAATAGCAGGTGGAAAATCTAATCTATCTAAAAAAGGAGAAATTTCATCCGCAGATGTTTTTGAAAAAGATATGATGGTAAATCACGGATCATTTGGTGACGGAAAGATTTTATCTAGTGTTGAAATTGGTGGAGATCATTTACTTACAATAGATTTTGGAGGCTCTATAGGTTCCAAAAGATTACTTGCTAATTTTGCAAATCTAAAAAAAATATAATAGGTAACACAAATAAATATACCTCCATAATATAGATAATGGAAACTCAAAATTTTTGAGTTGTCAGTAAGAAGCTATGATTTTTAAAGTTTAAAAATATTTACTGGCTGTTTTGGTATCCATTACTATTATGGGGGGATTTTTCATATGACAGAGAATTTTTCAACGTTTTCATGTCGTGAAAATAATCAGTTTAAAGAATCGGTATGTATAGATGCTTATCGTGTTTACGATTCATGTGCCGATAGAAGCTGTCTTAAGGATTTAAGGGTTAATTTTACTGAATCTGGTCAACATATAATTGACCAAGCTGCAAGTGTAAGAGTAAAAGATGTAAATGTTGTAACAGTTTTTATAGATATGGAACCTGTACCGTTTAGACGAGGATATTATTCCATAGATATGACTTATTTTTTAGAAGTTTGCATAGAAGCTTTTTTAGCTCCTTCAGTAATGCCGGCAAGCGTTTCGGGACTTTGTGCTTTTAATAAAAAAGCTATACTTTACGGTAGTGAAGGAAATGTAAGTGTTTTTTCTTCTGAATATTCTTCAAACGAAAACGATTTACAAAATGCATCAATAAGGAATTTACCTCGTGCAGTTGTTCAAGTGGCAGATCCAGTAGCTCTTTCTGCAAGAATTTGCTGTGCGGCAGATTGTGCAGTTCAACCTCAATTTAGAGTACCGGATTGCATTTGTAGAAGATTTGGAGGAGAATTTTTGCGCCCGAGTGCAAGTAGTAAATCAGTAGCGGTTACTCTAGGACTTTTTACTATTGTTCAAATAGAAAGAAATGTACAAATGCTTATTCCTGCATATGATTTTTGTGTTCCTAACAAAGAATGTACATCTTCTACCGCTGATCCGTGTGATTTATTCAGTAGAATAGAATTCCCTACAGAAGAATTTTTTCCACCACGTTCTCAAAGTAATGAGCCTCCTAAAGGTTGTTGTGGGGGATGTTCAGGATCGAGTAATTCATCATCTCAAGTAATTGAGCAACAAAATCAATAAAGTAAAAACTCTCCTTTGAAAAGTAGGAGAGTTTTCTATTTTAGAAATAATTTTTATTAATATATTTTCTTATTGATTTTACTGCCATAACTGTGCCAACAGCGACAGGAGCTGCTACACATACCGTAGGTACACCCACAATAGCTGCTTGAGATGATATTACTGCTGCCTTTGTGGTTTTAGATTTAAAATTTTCATAGTTTGCCTTTATTGTGTTTACATATCCTACGGGAATTTTGGAGGTATCTCCATATATTGTTAAATTATATTCATCTTTTAAAATCATGCCGCTGTATGAAGGATATGATTCGTAAGAATTTTTTGGATACATACCGAGAAGCGCGCATCCTGTAGCTTCAAAACCATCTTTAAAATTATCAAAAGTTCCAGCGGTTAATTTTTCTAACTGAATATTATTTAAAGTTTGAATATTCATCATTATACTATTCCTCTATTATTAAAAAAAATTACATATTCTATTAATTATTATAGTCATTATTTTTTGAAATGTCAAGTTTATTTTAATAAAAACAACGAATATTTATAATGTTATATCCTTATTGCTTATTTCCATAAAACAGTATCATTAATTCCACAGTCTGCAGCTTTAAAAACAGGGTCTTTTTTAGTCGCTTTTTGTCTGAGGTAGTCTTTTCGACATGCTTTATAACGATTAGAGAGTATTAATATAGTTATTATATTTATGATTGCTATGAAAGCCATAGATATATCTGCTAAATTCCATGCTACTGAAGCTGTTGCAACACAACCGAACATTATAGGGAAAAAACTTAATATTCTTATTATTTTTAAAAGTTTGGGACTATCTTTTATAAAAAGTATATTAGGCTCACAAAATCCAAAGTTTCCTATTATTGCAGAAAATGCAAATGCCGAAACGGATAATGTTATAAAATGTACACCCCATACCCCCAAATGATTTTCAAGAGCTTTTTGCATAAGTGGCATGCCTGTAATTGAAGTATTAAGATTTACTTCTGAAAGAAGAAGAATGAAAGCAGAAGTAGAGCAAATTAAAATAGTATCTATAAAAACAGAAATAATTTGAGCAATACCTTGTTTAAAAGGATGAGACGTATCAGCTGATGCTGCAGCATTAGGAGCACTTCCCATACCTGCTTCATTAGAAAGTAATCCTCTTTTGATTCCTATTAAAATAGCACTTCCGCTAAGGCCACCGAAGACTGATTTAAAATCAAAAGCGGATTCAAATATTAGTGAAAACACCATTGGCAATTGTGAAAAATGGGATACTATTATATAAAGACCTGTCAAAATATAAATACTTGCCATTGCAGGAACTAAATACGAAGAAACAAAACCTATTCTTTTCATTCCACCAAAAACTACATATCCTACTAAGGAAGAAAGTATTATTCCCGTAACATATGGCCAAAATGTGTTTTCATAGTTCGGTATATAATATTCAAGTGCAGAAGACATATTATGTGCTTGCAATGCATTGAATCCAAATAAAAAGCAAAATACAAATAAACTTGAAAACAAAACTCCTAGTTTTCTTTTTCCGAGAGCTTGACTTATATAGTAGGCAGGTCCACCTATAAAAGAATTTCCATCCTTGCTCTTTATTTTATATATCTGAGCTAGTGTAGCTTCGGCCATCGATGATGCAGATCCGATAATAGCCATAGCCCACATCCAAAATATTGCCCCAGGACCTCCTATAACAATTGCAGTTGCGACACCAGCAATATTAGCAGTACCTACTTTTGAAGCCGTGCAAATCATTAGTGCTTGAAAGGAAGATACCTTTTTACCTTCTGACTTTTCTCCTATTGATTTAATAGCTTCTGGGAAAAATCTAATCTGAGAGAATCCTCCCAATACAGTAAAATAAACTCCGCAGATTATTAAAAGTGCTACAAGTACATAAATATACAAGAAGTCACTTATGGGAGTTAAAATTGAATTTATATAATCCAAGACTATAAAACCTCCTTTTAGTTTAAATCATATAAAATATACCACATTTACTGAAATATTGGAAGATTATAATTTGATAAGTATCAATATATTTATTGAATAGTTTATTTCATTTCAGGTAAAAATTTTTTTAAAAAAAAATGATAAAAATGAAATTTTTACACGAATCGTGTAGAAAAATATATGTTATAAAAATTAACATATATTTCTATTATTACATTATGTTACAATATAGCAGAGGTGGTAATATTGATAAAAAATAAAAAGTTTCACCTCAGCTTGGGAACATCCAAGGGGGAGGATGGGTACAGGACTTTCTCAATACGATTAAAAAAGAAAGTTGTTGACAAACTTGACAATCTTTCATTTAAAACCTGTAGAAGTCGAAATGAAATAATTTCACTTATGATTGATTTTTCGTTAGAGAATTACGAAGAAGCAAGTGGAGATTGATATATTTATCTTTTTGAGGAATGTACCCAGTCCGTAACCGTTAAGGTGCCCGGGCTGGGTATTTTTTTGTTTATTAAATCTTTTCTTTCTTAATTTTAAATATCTTTCTTAAAAAGAAACCTAAAAATGCGGGACTTTTAACTACAACAACTTTCATATATCAAGACCTCCCTATATTAAAGTCAACGTTTAACTAATGATATAGACAAAATTACAAGGATCAGCGATATAATAATTATTATGACTTGTTCTGGAAATAAAAATGAAAGTATAAGCCCCAGTCCAAAAGCAAGTGAAAGTACACCTTGCTGTTTATAGCTACACATAAAATTCACCGCCACTCACACATAGATAGAAAGCAATGACTGAAACTTAATTTTTAAGACCTCTGTTTCTATACTATACGAATAGCGGTGAATTTGTTATTTTTTATTTTTATATTCAGACAAAACTACAGCAATTGCAACACGAAGGGCATTAGAAATTTTAATCTTACTTTCCTTGTCCATAAATTTTCCATTTAACATAATATTCTTTTCAGTTTCAATATATTTAGTAAATTTATCAAGCATCATTCCAACATCGTTGTCTTTTGTTTTAAAACAGTTTCCTTCTATATCAAGCATGTAGTCACTGGTAACATTTAATTCGTTACAAATTTTTGAAAGAACTTGGCCGCTCGGCTCTCTTCTTCCTTGCTCATACATTCCTATACAAGACGGTGAAACCTGTACTCTTTCGGCCAATTCAGATTGTGTAAGACCCGATTTAAGACGCAGGCTTTTAATTTTTTTACTTAAGTCTTCTTTCATTAAGCTTACACCTTTCCTAACTTTCAATTTTTGATTTTTCCATCACTTAAAAAACTCATTTTATCAAATAATAACTGTTTCGACAGCGGAAGTAACGAGAAAATTGTCGTACAAATAAACTACTTTATTATAGTATCATTCTACGCTTGTTGCACACAAGCTAAGATAAAAAATGATATTTTTTGTAAAATTCTAGATTTTTGTTATTTAATGTTAAAAATAAAAAAATAGTTGACGGATAAATATACATATGCTACTATATTTATAAAAAGTGTTTTTTGGATTTGGTCTTAAAATTAAAAACAAATTATTGAAATTATTTTTTTGCAGCTAACTACACGTTTCGTGTAGAAAGGAGAGTTTATGTATTACCTGAAATTATACAAAGAGTACATAAAGCAAATGGATGTTTTGAAATCACATATTAAATCACTTAAAAATACTCCTGGTGAAATGTGGGAACATGAAAATATCAAATGGAGAGTTTCTGTGCTTTATAGTATGTATCTTGATATGAAACATACTGCTGAATATTTAAAAAGAAAATGCGAGGTTATGAAAAATGAAAACTAAATTGTTTCATTTGGATGATTTTACGGAATCTATAATAAGTGTTTCCGAGTATAAAAATAATATACACGATAAAGTTGATATTAATTATATGAAAATGAAAGAGGCAGTTAAAAATATAATTAAAGGGGAACTAACTCAAAGACAAAGAGTGTGTATTTTAATGTATTATGGTGAATCTATGAAAATGAAAGATATAGCAAGTAATTTGGGAATAGGAATTTCTTCAGTTTCAAGACATATTAAAAAAGCTAAAAACCGTATAAAAAAAACTATTGAATATTATTTTTGAATTTGTTTATAGTTGACAAATTATACATATATAATTATAATATATACACATTTTAATAAAAGGGGACGATAAAATGAAAAAATATAATTTTTTAGTAAAACAATTATTGTTGGGGACTTTTACCATGTCAATTTTAGTTTCTGTTCAAGATGCTTATACTGGTGTTTCTGAAAAGTCATTAAGAGAAAAAATGCAAGAAATGAATATTAAAGTTCCGGATGCTAATCCGGTTTACGGAAACCCTAAAAATAAAAGTGCTGAAAATAAAGAAAAATCCTCGCAAGATAATAAATCCTACGGCATAACAAATGAAATTTTACTTAAACAAATGGAAAAAATGGGTCTTAAACCTGTGTGTTGATTTTTTGCTTATCGCTATAAATTGATTTTAATAGGTTTAAAAAGTCATAAAATATCTATAAATCATAAAATAGTTTAAAATCATCAATAAATTTACAGCGCATTATGACAAAAAATTCCATATGCTTGCTTATATAATTAATTCAAACGAAAAGTTTTAAGAATTAATAATAGGTGGCGATGGAAGTTGAAGGAATCTTTAGTTAAAACAAGCGGAAAGTTAGCACAGGCTGCTAAAAATTATTCTATTAAGTTGATTTTTGCAAAAACAATGTATTTTATTTCTGCAATGCTAATTTCAAGAGGTTATATTTTTGGCAGTTGCTATCCGTTTGGACTTTCTTTATCCGCATCTGTACCGGGTAAGATGCTTTTTCCTACTTTAGTTGGATCTATTTTTGGTTATTTGGTTCCTTTAAGACTGGGACAAGGTATGAGATACATATCTACAGTTATTTCAATAGCGGCAATAAGGTGGGCATTGAGTGATGTTGAAAAAATTAAAAATCATGTGCTTTACACGCCAATGGTTGTTTTTATGTCGTCTATTGTTACTGGTTTAGCGGTTAACTGTGCAGACGGATTTAGCAGTCACGGGGTTTTAATTACTTTCTTCGAATGTTTAGTTGCGTCTATTGTATCTTATTTTTTTGATACCAGCTTTAAAATTATTAAAAGTAAAAAAATCTATAATCTTAATATGAAAGAGCTTTCGTGTATAGTTGCAAGCTTGAGTGTGTCTTTAATTTCTCTTTCAGGAATTAATATTCATGGGATATCGATCGGTAGAATTTTAGGTATAACTCTTACTTTAATTTCTGCATATTGCTTTGGAGTTGTAGGAGGGTGCATTGCGGGAGTTTCTGTAGGTGTTATATTTATATTGCCTTCTTTTGGCCTTAGCTATATTTCAGGAGCTTATGCTTTTGCTGGAATGATTTGCGGAGCATTTTCTTCATTTGGAAGACTAGGAATTTGTGTTTCATTTACTCCTGCATATTTACTTTTATGCTTAAGCTGTATGGATTTTATGCAGTCTTCTGGAAGAATTTATGAACTTTTATTTGGCCTTTTAATATTTTATGTTTTACCGAATTCGGTTTTTGGATTTCTAAAGAATAATGCGATTTACATAAATTCAACTAAAAATAATTGCTCTTCGGATTTCGCTTCAAAACGTCTTAAATTAATTTCGGATTGTTTCGCTTCTTCATGCAGATGCCTTGAAAAAATAGAATTGGAAGCAGAAAATATATCTAAAACCAGTTTTGAAGAAACGGGTATTGAATGTGTAAAAGCTTATTGTTCAGGATGTGGTATGAGGAAGCTTTGTTGGGATCAAAACTGTAAATCTACATATTTTTCGATTAAAAACATGATATATGAAATTGCCAAATCGGATAAAGCTTTGAGCAGTTTAAAAAATTGCAATAAACAAAATGAAATAATAAAAAGAATAACCGCTTTAAAAAGAGATTTTTCTTCATATGAAGCTGTTAAAAATCAAACAAAAGAATTTAAAAGCATTGCAATGCATCATTTTGAGGACATAAGTCATTTACTTTCAGATATATCAGAAGGAATGAAATTCGAAAACGATATTCCTGAAATAACACTTAAAATAAAAAAGTTATTAAGTAAGAAAAATATGAAATCAGAGGATGTATTGTGTAAAAAAATTAATGATAAGATGTTTTTAAATATTAAAATAGGAATATTTGAAAAAAATAAATTTGATGAAAAATTACTTAAAGATATTTCATCTTTAATAGGAAGAAAAATGGACAAACCAATTTTTAACATGGTGGATAACAGCTGTATTGTTAATATTTCTGAGAAAAAAAATTACGAGGTTAACTTTTCGGTAAGCCAGCATGCATGTAACGGAGGAAAATTTTGCGGAGACAGTTGTAGGTGTTTTGAAGATGAAGAAGGAAACTTTAGCGTTATTTTGAGTGATGGAATGGGAACAGGAGGAGGTGCTGCTGTTGAAGGAACTTTGGCGGCTGAACTGACCAAACACTTTCTGAAATTCGGAATGAATTTTTCTTTAGCTTTGAAAATAGTTAACTCAGTTATGCTTTTAAATACAAAATCCGAAACTTTAGCGGCATTGGATATACTTTCAATAAATCTTTTTAATGCGGAAGCAAAATTTATTAAAGCAGGTTCTCCGTCAGGGTTTATAATTCATGAAAATGAAATTGAGAAAATAAATTTTTCATCCTTACCAATAGGAATACTAAGCGATGTTTCTTCTTCAAACAGAACTGTAAAATTAAATCCTGAAGATATAGTTATTATGGTTTCTGACGGTGTAACCGATTTAGGAGAACAATTTGTAGATGAATTGTTTAAGAATATGAATACGAGAAATGTCTCTGAAATATCTAAATATGTAGTTTCTATGGCGGCAAAAGAGAGAAAAAACAGTGACGATGACGATATTACGGCAATTGCTATTAAAATTTCTGAAATATAACATAATGTTTAAAAATATAATTTTACAATAATAAAAATTTATAAATAATTTTATATTAAAAAAGTGTTGACATTTTAAAAAAAATATAATACAATAAATGTGTGAGTTCGAGAGGACAAAACAAATCTGATAATATTTTAGGAGGACACAAAATGTTAAATTTAAAAGCTTTAAGTATCAATGAACTCGAAAATGTAGTAGGAGGTAAGACAGCAGCCGAAGCAGGATTGTATGGATACAAAGACGGTGTAGTACAAACAGTTAAAGCAATTCTTCCTTTCCTTGAACCAACAGTAACAGAAGAACTAGTTGAAGGTAAAAATAAAGAACTCGGTTACTTCTCAAAAATTGGAAAGAACTTCTCAAACATTGATGGCACAGGCAAAAAAGTTGCAGTAGCAGCAACTATAGCAGGCGCTCCAGCAGCAGGAGCAGCTGCAGTAGCAGGAGCAGCTGTCGGCGGATACTTCTTAGTAAAAAAATACTTAATTAAAAAATAGTTTAAACTATAAGGTGTAATTCTTTTTCTCACTGTAGGGGGTTGAAGATGTAAGCCTAGTACCGTGGGCCATATGGGAATTCACACTTGTAGACACTGCGTAAGACGTTCTAAATTTAGTAGAATGCAGAGTGATTAAAGCAATAAGCCACCTATTTAATCTTCATTGTAGATAGTTAAGTGGGTGGTAGTTTGCAACTAAATAGAAAGGAAAAGGTTTATAAGTATGAAATTGATTTCTGATTCTGGTTTTTTGAGTAAAGTCTCTGGAGGGCAGGAGTATGGGTCGAAGGAATTTGCATTTATTAATGCAAAAAATTACTATATAAACCTTCTTCCTATGTGCAAAAAGGATCATATCAAAGTTACATATACTGTAAATGGTGAAGGTTGGTCTAGTTCTGATCAGGATAATAAATGGACGAGAGATTTAACCGAAACACTTTACAGAGAGGAAATGTGTTGGAAAAATTTAAGCGGAAAAGAAAAGCTGTATGTTGCTTTGCCTCCTATGTTTGTTGCAACTTGTGTTGCAGGTGTGGCAGGTAAAATGATTTATAGACATATCAAAAATAAAGTTGGATAAAGATAAAAAGCTCATCTTAAATTTGAAAAGATGAGCTTTTTTGTTAGATTTTATTTTAATTTTTTACTTCTGAGTTTTTTAAAGAATTCAGACAAAATAGAAGAACATTCTTCCTCACAAATCCCTCCGATTACTTCAGGTTTATGATTATATGGCAACTCAAAAAGATTTATTACTGATTCGCATGAACCTGATTTTAAATCTTTAGCACCATAAACAACTTTTGAAATACGTGAATTTATAATTGATCCAGCACACATAGCGCATGGCTCAAGAGTAACATATAAAGTACAGTCTGCTAAACGCCAACTTTTTAGCGTTTGGCAGGCTTTATATATTGCTTCAATTTCAGCGTGATGAAGTGCATTTAAGTTGCTTTCTCTTTTATTTTTTCCTGTAGATACAATTTTCCCTTTATATGTTATTACTGCTCCCACAGGAACTTCGTTTTCTTCAGCAGCTTTTTGTGCTTCTTCTAATGCTAATTTCATCATTTGAATATCTATTTCTTCATTAGGCATCTTATTTTAAATTTTCCTTTTCATCATTTAAATTATCAAAATAATTTCTAGTTATGTCTATTATACATTCATATTCCGGTTCTATTTTATTTAAGCTCTGTTTTATTGCTTTACATATTTCAAAGTCAGTTTTAGTTACATTATACGGAACACAAACTTGAAATATGAGTGTCGGTGATGCGCCTGGAACTATTCTTAAATCGTATATTCTGGTATCTTCACTTATTAACTTTACGAGTCCTGAAAGCTTTTCGCGCATGTCCTTGACTATTTTATCATCTGTTACTATGGGGTCCATGTGAATTATAGCTTGACATTTAAATTTATCTTTTAATTTTTTTTCGAGCATGTCTATTTCGTCATGGATTTCCATTATATTTCTTTTTGCATTTACTTCTGCATGAAAAGAAATAAAGCTTCTTCCAGGTCCGTAATTATGAACTGTTAAATCATGTATACCAAGAATTTCTGGGAATTCTTCAACTGTTTTATATATCTTTTTTACAAATTCGGGATTCGGAGATTGCCCTAAAAGAGGACTTAAGGTTTCTTTTATCATGCTTATACCTGTAAAAATTATAAAAAGTGCAACCCCTATTCCTAGATAAGCATCAATAGAAATTTTTGTAAAATAAGTTATTATCATTCCGACGAGAATAGTTAATGTTATGATTGCATCTCCTAAACTGTCAAATGCAGTGGCTTTCATTGCAGTCGAGTTTATAATACTTCCTATTTTGTTGTTGAAATTTCCAAGCCACAATTTAATTATCATTGAAATAACAAGAATAATTATTGGAATTATCCCCGAGGTTACAGGTTCGGGATTGAAAAGTTTTTCAACAGAGGATTTAGTAAACTCTATTCCCATAAATATAATTGCAATTGAAACTATTAAACCTGAAACGTATTCTATACGCCCATATCCAAATGGGTGATCTTTATCTGCAGGACTTCCAGAAGTTTTAAAACATATTAATGTAACTATTGAAGAAATTGCGTCAGATAGATTATTAAACGCATCTGCACTTATTGCTATAGAAGAAGTTATTATTCCCGCGAAAAATTTAGAAAAAGAAAGAATAATATTGCATACTATTCCAACTATTCCACTTAACATGCCAAGACGTCTTCTAGCAGATAAATCTTCTGAGTTAAAATTGGATTCGTCATTTACTTTAGCATATTTGTGTATTAAAAAATTAGTTATCATTTTGTTTGTAGGTTCTATAAAAACCTACTTTCACCTCCAAATAAAACAGTATCCTTTAATCTATAGACGAAATGAAACTATTATACTATTTTTTTGAAATTTGTGAAGTTAATTTTATCTTATTAAAATTTTATTTGTCATTTTCGTTTGATTTGATATTTTTAATCACAAAAAATGCTATCACTGATGAAGTTAATAAAAAAAGTAAAATTACAGCTACACAGATTCCTAATTCGCCACTGTTTAAAATATTTGATTCTTCATTTTCTTTTAAATTCTGAATATTCGAAGTTTTTGAAGTACCGCTAGCCAAATTTAAAAATTCTTCGTCGGGGTGAAAGTCATTTTTTATGTCATTTTCATCGTCCTCTTCTTCCTCTTCATCTTCTTCATTTTCAAATTCTTCCGAATTTTCATAAACAAAACTTTCATTTTTGATTTTTTGTTCCTCTTTGGTATTTTTAAATGAAGTGTTCTCTTTGGTTTTAGAAGAATTTTTATTGGAAGTGGGTGTATTTATTTTACTGTGTTTAGATTTTATTTTGCTTTTAATTGAAGATTTATTTTTCTTGTCAGTGACATTGGCGTCTCTGTTAACCTTTACTGTATATGTTTTTTTAAGTCCTCTTATCCAAGGATTAGAAACAAAAATTTTCACTATGGTTGTTTTTCCAGGAGCAAAAAGTTTTTTCCTACTTATTTTTACATTTAAATAATCATTTGCCGGGTAAGTATTGAAATCTATGGATTTTGTGTCGCCTGAAACGTCAAGATTATACTCCGTAATATCAGGATCAAAAGAAGGAGTTAATTTTCCTTCACTGGGAGATAAATTTATTAATTTGCACTTCGCAACTTCTGGATTTTCTTCCATTGAAATTGTGAATGAATCCAAAACTTTTTCTTCTTCCGAGGTTTTGCTTGCAAGAGAGAGTATTATGTTTGAATTACTTGAAAAAATTTTATCTTTCGTTTCAAATTCCACTTTTATATTTGCATTTCCGAGTCTATTCCTGATTTTTTCTTTTTTAAAAGAAACATTTAAAGCCGAAGAATATTTATGTATATCTTTTTCGACCTTTGTGTACCCATGTTTTAAGAATCCATCGAAGGTTGTATTTTTATATTTCATCTTACTGCTGTCATATTTAACTTTTAAAAAAGAATCTTTTGGAAGTGAATTTACAAAATCTTCTGTGTTTGAAAAGTCAATTGAAATTGAAACTTTTTCGGGTAAATCTTTACTTTGTGAAACTTTGCATTCCATAGCATTTGATTTTTGGAATAGCATTAAAAGAGTTAAAGTCAAAAGAGGTAAAATCTTTTTCATAGGTTTATTGTAGTTCATTTTTCTCTCCTTTAAAATATTAATTTTTTATAAACTTTATCTGTAATAAGTGGTATAATAAAATATCTTGGAGGTATTTATATGAGCATGATGAATAATTTAGCAGGAAATTTTACTCCTGAAGTTTTAAAAATATATTCTTTAGCTGTTGCTAAAGCAGTCGCAATTCTTTTTTTTGGTTGGTGGTTTATTAATAGAGCTTCTAAACTTGCGGCTTTATTTTTAAGTAAGGCATGTGTAGATTTAAGTGTTGCTTCTTTTTTAAGTTCTTTGCTTAAATTTTCTATGAGGGTAGTACTTTTAGTTCTTGTTATGAGTCAACTGAAATTTGATGTTACATCAATAATAACCGCAATGGGTGCTTCTTTAATCGCTGTGGGAATATCTCTCAAAGAAAGTCTTTCAAATTTTGTAAGCGGTATAGTTCTTGTAATTACAAGACCGATTCATATGGGAGATTTCATAGAATTTGAAAATTTTTCTGGAACTGTGATTAAAATGGAAATGCTTTTTACTACTCTTCAAACCGAAGAAGAAGGAAAAACTGTTGTTATACCAAATGGAAAACTTATTTCAAATGCAATAGTTAAAAGAAGTAAATATGAAATTTCAAATATAAGATGTAAGTATACTTTGAAAGGAAAATTTAAAAATAAAGATATAGATAAATTTTTAATCAAAGAGTTTATTTTAAATAAAAATATTCTCAACCTTCCAGAGCCGGAAGTTAAAATCGAAAGCTTAAATGAAAATGAACTTAATTTAGAAATAAGCGTTTGGTCACAAAATCAGTACGCTTTAAATGTTAGAGAAAATATAGACAAAGCAATTTCGAAAGTTCCCGGCAAATATGAAATTGAAAAGAGAGAATAAACTTAAAATCATAACTCTTACATTACATAATTATAACATATATTTTATAAAAATCAACAGAAAGGTAGGAATAAAATGGAAAATAAAGCTTTTTCCGCAGGGGTAGTTCCTGGTGGACTCAGAGACAAAAATGAAATAAAGATACTGATTTGCTATTTAATTTTTAAAATAGAAAATCATTTAAAAAAAAGTGATATAACTTTAGTTCTTCAAACTTACGGTATTGCAAATTATTTTGAAGTAAGTGAAGCGGTTTCAGAGCTTGAACTAAATGGAAGTATAAAATCCTCAGAAGAAGGGTATGAAATAACAAATCAAGGAAAAATTATAGTAGATGAGCTTTCAAAAAATATACCTGCTGCTGTAAGAAATAAAGCTTTGCAATCAATGATTTCATATATTGAAAGAGTAAAACTTGAAAAAGAAAATAAAGTGGTTATTAAAGAAACTAAATTTGGTTATGAAGTTATATGTACCGTCTCTGGAGGGGAATTTAACATGATGCAGCTCACTCTTTATGCACCTGACAAAGAATTTTCAAATGCTATAAAAAATAATTTTTATAAAAATCCAGGGAAAATATATAACAGGATAATGTCCTTATTAATGAATGGGAATCTATTAGATGATTAGGGCTTGTATAAGATTTTAATGAACTTGACAGGTTTTCGTTTTAGCAATTATAATATGATTGAAATTTTTAAAGTTTATTTTATTAAATACGGAGGTGCGGAAGTTTAATTTGAAAGATATTAAATCAATGACTTTAAAGGAGATTACAGAAGATTTTCTAAAAATCGGAGAAAAAAAGTATCGTGCCAATCAAGTTTACGATTGGATTGTCAAAGGGGTGTCTTCTTTTGATGAAATGACAAATTTACCAAAAAGTCTTCGTGAAAAATTGAACGAGATTTATAGCATAATTTCTTTAAAAATAGAAAACAAAAAAGTGTCTGTAGATTCAACTGTAAAATATCTATTTAAACTTTATGATGGCGAGTTCATTGAATCCGTTGTTATGAAATACAATCACGGATATACCATTTGTGTTTCTACTCAGGCAGGGTGTAAAATGGGTTGCGCTTTTTGCAAAACAGGAAAACTTGGATTTTCGAGAAATTTGCTTACAAGTGAAATGGTGTCTCAAATTCAAGCTGCAGAGCGGGATTTAAACATAAAAATTTCAAATGTTGTTCTTATGGGCATGGGTGAACCTCTCGATAATTACGATAATGTTGTTAAATTTCTTAAAATGATTTCTTCAGAAGATCATATGTGTATAGGAATGAGACATATTTCGCTTTCAACATGCGGAATAGTTGATAAAATTTATCGTCTCGCAGATGAAAATTTTCAACTTACTCTTTCTGTTTCTCTTCATGCCCCAAATGATGAAATTAGAAAAAATTTAATGAAAATTGCTCGAAGATGGAATGTAAATGAGCTTATGGATGCTTGTAGATATTACATTAGAAAAACAGGCAGAAGGATTTCTTTTGAATACACTATGATCAGTGGTGTAAATGACAGTATTAAGTGCGCTGGGGAACTTGCAAGTATACTTAAGGGAACTTTGTGCCATGTCAACTTAATACCACTTAACGGAGAAGATGAAAATTTAAAGAGGAGTTCTAAGGAAAATATTTACAAATTTAAGAATTTTCTTGAAAAAAATCATATTAACGCAACTATAAGAAGAACTTTGGGAGAAGATATAGAGGGAGCGTGCGGTCAGCTAAAGGCTAGTCATATACCTAAGGAGGTCTAACTATTAACATGGAATTTTATAGTAAAACTGATATTGGTAAAAAAAGATACAGCAATCAAGATGCAGTAAATGGAAATATTATTTCAGAAAATTTAGCTTGGACAGTTGTGTGTGATGGCATGGG
>CAKUXU010000006.1 GCA_934700635.1 uncultured Eubacteriales bacterium
TATTTTAGCCATTTCTTCTGATTTTTTAGGAGTATCCTTACCGTAATTCCAATATATTTCCTCTCCTTGGCTGTGAAAAGCTATAGCACTTGAAAAATTATTTTTTAAACAAAAAGATGTCAACGCTATTGTTTCAGGTTCGCTTATTGGTCTTATTCCGCCAAATCTTGTTTTAGAAGGACCGGTAATAAAGTTATCTTTTTCAAGTTTACTTAATTCATTCCATCCTGCATCGTAATTATGATTAAGATCTACTCCTCTGGCATTTGCTTGCCAATCGAAAGTTTTCCCTTTGCTTATTTTTTCCACAAATTTAAAATATTTTCCTGCAGCTTTTGAACCTAAAAGAGAAATATCTACTCCATCGGGATTGATGCATGGAATTATTAATAAACCTTTTTCGTCGTAGCATTTTTTTAGAGATATCCCGGAAATTTTTTCATTTTTTTTAATTTTTTCACATGCAGATTTCAAAAACTTTAAAACAAGCATTGAAGTAAGCCACTCCATGCCGTGGTGTGCACTTACCCATATATTCATGTTTTTTGTATTTCCTAAGCTTAAAAAATCCAGATCTCTTCCGCATAAACTTCTTCCTATAATTCCATAATTTAAAAAACTATATTCTCTTATTAAATTATTTATAGTTCTTTTTCTTGAAAGATAAGTAAATTTACCGTTTTCTAGAAAAAATTCATTCATGAAAAATATTCTCCTTTTTAAAAAATAGTTTTTTATTGTAATTAGTTATAAAATTACAACAAAATATATTGAAACAATTCAAAAAATAAGTATACTTATAATAAACAGGTGTATATAATAATTTTGGAGGTTTTTAGTTATGATTTTAAAAAAAGAAAAGTGCTCCAACAATTTGGAAATCAGAAAATATTTTAAAATACTTATGATCTTCGTTTTTTTTCTTAGTTTTTTTGGATTTAAATCCTTTGCGGAAAATTCAAAGCATGAAATCTATTTACCTCAAAAAATAGATGGTGTGGAAAAAATAGAATATTTTATAAACGGTGAAGCAAAAGGTACAACTTCTGGAGAAAATAAAATCACTGTTGAAGAAGACAGTGAGCTTCAGTTTCTTATTAAATTTGATTCTGCTGGCTATAAACAGTTACGGGCGGGAGATATAAAAATTCTTTCAGATAGAGGAGCTGATCTTCCTCTCAATGTATATAAATATGATTTCGAAGGAGATGTTATTACATCTAAAACTTTAGAAGATGAATTTATAGATTCTAAGCAAACATATGTTACAACTCCTAGGAAAATACTTAAAGATGAAAAGTTTTACATTTCAGGAATAAAAATAGATACCCATACGATCTCTTTATCTTTACCCGAGAACACAAATATTAGTGAAATTTCTGATGCAGTTGAAATAAGTTTTACAGACGAAACTGAAAAACATTTAAATCGTACGGTTAATTCTAGGGAATTTATAATAGAAGGTGTTGAAGACAAATCATCTTTAAGAATTAAAATTTCGCTTAACGAAGCATATTCTAAGTCTGAAATAAAACTATATTCTGAAAATTCAGATTTTAAATTTGAAAATAATGAGATTTATATTCCTTATATTATTGAAGACAGAAATTTCATTGTAGATAATTTAAGCAAGAATGAATATGATTTGAATTTTGATTCTTCATTAAATTTTAAATCTCTTGATAACTCCGATCTTAAAGGAATTTCGCCAATTTCTTACGGAGAGGATTTTAGTTTTACTTTTGATTCAGATGATATCCTTTCAGATAAAGAAGTAACTTCGAATGGTGTGGCTATTAGAAAATCAAACGGTGTATATACACTAAAAAATATTTCAGAAAATAAAATTATTTCAATTAAAAATAAAGAAGATTCAAGTTATAATGTTTCTTTTGAAAGTTTAAAGGGGATAGAAAAAGTTAAAAATTTGTCGGATGAATTTATTTCGAGCGCAAATGTTAAATACGGTGAAAGCTTTTCTTTTAAAACTTTTGCTGAGGATGCTTATACTCAAAATGAGGAAAAAATTCTTCTTTATGCGGTTCCAGAGGAATTTTCTTCAAAGAATATAGAAGAACTTTCAAATTATTTGTTAACTCCTGACTCAAATGGAATTTATAAAATATATTCTGTAGATTCACCTATTAAGGTTTTGGTTTCAAATGAAGTTAAAAATACCTATGAAATTTCTTTCCCTGATAGGTTAAATGGTGCTTCGTATGAAATTTTGAAAGATGATAAAATTTCGGAAAATAAATGCTCGGTTACTCATGGAGATGAAATATCTTTAAAAATTAATCCTGAAGAAGGATATGATATTTCTGATTTAATATTTGTTTCTGATAAAGGAAAAATAAATTTCCATAAAAATGAAAATATTTATACTTTAGAAAATATTACATCTTCTTCAAACATATCAATTAGAAATATTAATGTTGCAAAACGGAACTTAAATTTAAATGGTACGGGAATTTATTTTACAGATGAAAATGGCAATGAAATTTCTGGACCTCAAAGTATGAATTATTATTCAGGAGAGTTTAAATTTTCCGTTAAACTCAAAGAAGGATATGAAATTAAAAATAACGAAATTAATTTTAATATTTCTTCAGGTGACGTAAAAATAGAGAAAATATCGGAAAATTTATATGTTGCTAAATCAATGAAAGAAAATTCTGAAGTGAATTTTAGTGGTGCCGAAATTAAAAAAGTAACAGTTAAACTTACTTCTGAAAACGATGATTTAAAATTTGTTAATGCAGAGTCTGAAAATGAAATCCTTCCTAATGAAAAAACTTTAGAATATGGTTCTGATTTTAAATTTAAAATTTATTCTTCACAAGGAAAAGATGAAAATGATTTAAAAGTAGAATCTTTAAAAGGAACAAGTGTGGTTAAAGACTCATCTTTACCGATGACTTATAATTTAAATGGCGTTTCGGGAAATACCGAAATTTATGTTTCTGAAAATTCTGTAAAAAGTAATTCGCTGATAGATACTGGTTTATTGGAGTTACCTTTAGCAGCAAAAAATTTTGAGCTTCTCACAAAACCGGAAGGGATTTTAAAAAGTAACTTCCTTAACAGTGGGTTGAATGAAAATAAAACAGAAAAGATTTATTATAAAAATTCAGAAAATAGGTTTTATATTTCAAATTCTACTTTTAGATTTAAAACTGGAAGTGAAAACGGTAACGATGATATATTTAGTGCTGATGACGGATATGAAATAAATATTTATACAGATAAAAATTTAACAAATAAACTTGAAAAAAATGTGGATTCAAGAGGTAATATTACTTTTTTAGCTGAAAATGGAAAAGAAGCAGGAATTAAAATTTCAAGTTTTGATAAATCCGAAGGTGTTCATTATTCGACTCTTGAAATTTCGGAATTTGAAGGAGACACTGATTCTAATGTTAAAAAAGAGGACATTTTTTTTGGAGAGGATGGAAAAGGAGGTACAACTGGAAGAAAGACTGCTTATGGTTATCAAACTCTTTATGTCACTATAGAGCCTACTCCTTTGAAAAATTTTAAAATTGTATTTCCCGAAACCACAGAAGGATATAAATTTTACAATTTACTTGTTAGCGGTAAAGAAATCAGCAAGGGAAATGAGTTAAAAAGTGAGAGCGGTAAAGTTACAGTAAATGTCGATTCTTCTGAATTTAATTTTGGAATTTGGATTAAAGAAGGATATAATTTTGACCAGGAAAAGGGCGTAACTTTAATTAATGATGAAAAATATTACACATTAAGCGACTATTCAAATGTTGATATGATTTACCCAGGTGAAATTGATACAGCTTATAAAATTAAAAATGTTTATTCGAAAACCCTTGAGGTTAAAGCTCCGGACGTTAATATTAAAAATTTTACAGCTTTATTTACCGGAACAGGTACAAATTTTTATACTTGTAAGCTTGATGAAAATAATGAAATTTTAAGTGATGAAGTATATGAAATTACAAAAGACGAAAATGCAAATCGTGTAGCATCGGCAGATTATGGAAATGACCTTTATTTTTTTGTTAGACCAACTACGGGATATCAATCAGAGGTAGATAATTTAAAAAGTGTTTCTTACGAATTAACAAGCAGTATTAATAATGAAAGTTATTCTGTTATTGTTGATTCTCCGAGTGAAAATGAGTTTAAAGTTGCAGGAGTAAGTAACTTGAAAATAGGTTTTAGACTGTATTATAAATATGCTACCTTCAACAAGGAAAAAGTTATTCTTTTTAAGATGGAAGATATCAAAAGCAATGCAAGTTTTAGTGTAACAAGAAGCAAAAATGTTTATAATTTAACTTTTGTAAAGAATTCCATGGTTTCATTTTATGATGTTCAAGGGGATGAAATATTTTCAGTATCGTGTGAATATGCAAACAGATATAGTTTTATAGTAAGGCCTTTAAGTGATCAGTATGATGTTTCGAATATAACTGTTTACGCAAATGGAGTACCCTTAGAAATTTCAAATGGAAGATACACTATAAAAAATATATCTGAAAATATTAAAATACAAATTGATGAAAGCAGCGTAGGTATAGTAAATAAAACTATAACGTTTACTCCTTATGATGATGTTAAGTATTTAGATTCCGAAAAGATAGAAATTTCAGATAAAGCAGAAATACCTTATGCAGGAAATTTTGAATTTTATATTTCTCTTGGAGAATCCGTGTCGGAATCGAATGTAACGGTATATATCCAAGATTCAGACGGCGTTAAAACTCCTCTTAATCCTGTGTCTAAGAAATATACAATTAATAATATAGACAGGAATTACAGAATAATATTGGAAGGAGTTGAATTAAATAAATACTCACTTCAATTTACTCCTTTAGACGGATTAAAATATTATAACGAATATGAAACCGAGGAGCTTACCACAGATGTAAAATCAAGTTCTGAAATAATAAAAAAAGTTGATTACGGAGAAAGTTTTAGCTTCAAAGTTATTCCAGATGAAGGAATAGACAATTCAGAATTGAAAGTCTGGGTAAAAACTTCGGCAGCGGACAGAGTTCCTGTAGAACTTATTGCAGTTAATGGCGTTTATACAGTGGAAAATATAAAAAATTCTTATTATATTTCGGTAGAGGGTGCAAAAAGCGTTAAGTATCAAGTTGAGATAAGAACTTTGAAAGGTGTTAGCTGTATAGATAGTTACGGCAATTCTATTTCATCGCCGGTAACTGTTTCTCATGGAGAAAGTCTTTCATTTAAACTTTCTATTGATAATGCTTACAATAAATCGAATCCTACGGTTGAGATAAAAGGCTCAACGAATACTTTATTGCCGAATTCTTCGGGCATTTATACCCTTGAAAATATAACAGAGAATAAAATTCTTGAAATTACAAATGTTACTAAGAACACTTACAGAATAACTTTTGAAAAAACAGAAGGAGTTATTTACAAGACTGTAAAAAATAAAGAATTTACAGATTATTTAGATGTTGAATATGGAGACAGCTTGGAATTTAAAATCTCACTTTTAGACGCCTATGATGATTCAGTACCGACGGTTATTTTAAACGACAGAGAAGCTGTTGCAGGAAGCGGCGGTATTTATAGCGTTTCGAATATTCAAAGTGACGGATTTATAAAAGTTGACAATGTAGTAAAAAATTCTGAAGAGGTTGCTATGGAAGACATTTTAACAGTGCCTAGTCAAGTTTCTTCTTCAGAAGATGTCGAAAGAGTAGCCAAGGCAACAAATTCATATGAAAGTTTATCTGATGAACAAAAGTCTTTGGTTACCAATCTCGAAGAACTTCTAAAAGCTCAGGAAAGCACTTCTGATTTTAATCATACTGAGGACGGAGTAGTTGTTACGGGAGTAGATTGGAATATAAAATTAATAGTAGAACCTTTAAACGATGACACTGATGCAATTGAAGAGTTAAACAATCAGCTTGACAGAAAAGAGCTTTTAAATCTATATGAAATAAAACTTTATAATATTTTGACAGATGAATACTATGAAGTACCTTACGGTCAAAAAATTTCCGTTTCAATGCCATGTCCTGATGTTTCAAAATATGAAAATTTGATGGTAGTCCATGAAAATTCAGGTGGTGGAATAGAATATTTAGATGCAAATATAAGTGATGGTATTGTTAGCTTTAAAACCGCTTCTTTCAGCCGTTTTGGGGTTGCAGGTAAAAAAATACCGAATTATGCTGAAAATCCTTCCGATATAGCTATTTCTGTTTCGGATTTGGTGAAAGACGAAGATGAACTTAAATCACTTTTAGGTGAAGGACTTTCTTCAGAGCTTGGAAATCTTATAAACAGTGATGATGTATCAAAATCTTCCGATAATAATGATGAAAATAATATTTCAAATGGTTCTGATGAAGAAACAAATTCAGAAAATGGCTTTAAAGAAAAAATTTATAATTGGCTTATAGAAAATGAACTTTTAGCGGTTATTATAATTATAGTTTTAGGTATCTTAATAATTTCTTTTATTATATGGAAATTTTTAAAAAAAAGTAAATAACTTGCTCTAAAATCCGCTTTTTCAAAAGTAAAAGCGGGTTTTGTATTCATAAAATTTCAAAAACTTTCATTTTATTTAATAATTATCTATTTTAGGAGGTTTTACTTTATGAGTACTGGAAGATTACAAGTAAATACTTTTGATGAAACAGTTGCTGTTCCACTTGCAAATGCAAAAATTTCTATCAGTAGATCGGAAAATCCGGATGAGATTGTAGAAGAATTAATAACAAACAGTTCTGGAAAAACAGATATTTTAGACCTAGAAACTCCTCCGGTAGAATATTCACTTAGCCCAGATTCTCCGAAACCTTATGCTGAATACGATGCCACAATAAATCAAGAAGGATTTGAGCCTACAGTTATAAAAGGAATACAAATTTTGCCGAATTCACTTGCAAGTCAAAATGTTTTTATGAATAAAGTTGCAGAAAACAATAATTCTTCCAATAATTTTTCAATTCCTTATCATACTCTTTACGGTGAGTATCCTCCGAAAATTTCAGAGGATTCCGTCAAAGAGCTTCCAAAGCCATCCGGTCTGGTTGTTTTAGGGGAAGTAGTAATTCCGGAATATATAGTTGTTCATGATGGAGATCCTAATGACAATAATGCTCCAGATTACTGGATTCCTTATCAAGACTATATAAAGAATGTTGCAAGTAGTGAAATTTATGCAACTTGGCCGGAAGAATCAATAAAAGCAAATGTTCTTACTATAATTTCTTTTACTTTAAACAGAGTATACACAGAATGGTATAGAAGTCGAGGAAAAAATTTTACTATAACATCATCAACTGCGTACGATCAAAAATTTGTATACCAGAGAAATTTTTTTCAAGAAATCTCAAATGTTGTCGATGATATATTTTCAACATTTATAACAAAACCTCAAATAAATCAACCTCTTTTTACTCAGTATTGTGACGGTAAAAATGTTACTTGTCCTGGCTGGCTTTCTCAGTGGGGTTCAAAAGATTTAGCGGAAGACGGACTTGATTATATTAGTATTTTAAGGTCTTTTTATGGATCAGAAATATATCTTGACAATGCAAATAAAGTAACAGGAGTTCCAATTTCTTTTCCGGGTCAGACTCTTCAAGTAGGGTCCACCGGAGATGATGTCAGAACTATTCAAAGACAACTTAATTCCATAAGCAATAATTACCCTGCAATAAATAAAATAGCGGTCGATGGAAATTATGGTCAAAATACTCTTGATGCTGTTAAGTCTTTTCAAAGTATATTTGACCTTCCTCAGACAGGTGAAGTTGATTATAAAACATGGTATGAAATTTCTAAGGTTTATACAGCTGTTATGAGACTTAGTAATTAATCTATAAATTTTGATTTGTTGACTAAACTGCTTTAAATATGATATTATCCTTTTGCAAATACTTATAAATAGTATTTAAAGATTTTTATTGAAAAGGAGATTCAAATGCGTAAAACGGATATAAGTCAATATGGAAAAGCAGTTTCTTCTTCTGGGAATGAAGGAGGAGTCCAAAAAAACAAAGCTTTGCGTTTGAGCATTTCTACAGTTAAATTAGCTTTTAAATTTTTTATAAGTTTACTTGCTATATCTTTGCTCACAGGTGGAATGGTACTTTTTTCTCTCAATGTTTATCGTTCGGCAATTTTAAAAAATGATATTGCACTCGATATTAATGCTTCGAAAGTTTTGCTTACAAGTATTGTTTATGCAAACGATGAAAACGGAAATCCTCAGGAATATCAAAAGCTTTATAGTTCCGAAAATAGAATATGGGTTGATTTTTCGGAAATTCCAAAATACATGAAAGATGCAATTATTGCTATTGAAGATAAAAGATTTTACGATCACGGTGGTATAGACCTTAAGAGAACTACGGGTGCAGTGATGAATTTTACTAAAGGATCTAAAAGTTACGGAGGGTCTACACTTACTCAGCAACTTATAAAAAATATAACCGAAGACAGCGAAGTAAGTCTAACAAGAAAACTTCGTGAGATATTTAGAGCTATTGAACTTGAAAAAAGATACTCAAAAGATGAAATACTTGAATCTTATTTGAATATAGTTAACTTCGGTGCAGGAAGCAGAGGAGTAGAAACAGCGTCTAATACTTATTTTGGTAAAAGTATAAAAGAATGTTCTTTGGCTCAATGTGCTACAATTGCGGCTATAACTCAAAACCCTACTGCGTATAACCCACTCTATCATCCTGAAAATAATAAGCTAAGAAGAGAAACAGTTTTAAGAGAAATGTTAGACCAAAATAAAATATCTTCTAAAGAATATGAAGATGCAATGGAAGAATCCAGTAATATGGTATTTGCTGATTATTCTAAAAAATCATCCGAAGAAATATCATCTTCAAATGTTAGAAATTGGTATGTTGAAACTCTTATAAAAGATGTTGTAAATGATTTATGCGAAAAGTATAATATAGGAAAATCTATAGCTGAAGATATGGTTTTTTCTCAAGGTTTGAAAATATATTGCGCAGTCGACACCAAAGCACAATCAATAGTTGAGGACTCGTTAAAACAGGCTGCTGTTATGCCGGCGGATTCAAATTTAGAACTAGGGTTCACAATGACAGATTTAAAGGGTCGAATTTTAGCAACAGTTGGTTCGAGAAAAGAAAAAACAGGAAACTTACTTTATGACAGAGCAAATTTTGCAAGACGTCAACCCGGATCTACTATTAAACCTATAGCAGCTTATACACCCGTTATCGAGGAAGGAATATACAATTATTCTTCGCTTATTCCCGACGAACCACTTCAAATACCCGGAGCAAATGGAACTATGAGAAGCTGGCCTGAAAACTGGTATAAAAGCTATAAAGGAAGAGTTACACTTCAATGGGCGCTTGAAAAATCCGCAAATGCTCCTGTTGCTCAGATAATAAATATGATTACTCCTATGAAAAGCTATGAATTTCTAACAAAAAAGCTTGGATTTACAAGTCTTGATTCCAGCGATGCATCTTCTATAGCTGCTCTTTCAACAGGTGGAACCCATTATGGAGTCACACCTCGTGAAATGGCAGGAGCATTTCAGATATTTGGAAATGGCGGAAAATATTATAGACCTTACAGCTACTTTTATGTAACTGATAGAAATGATCATGTTTTACTTGATCATCGAGACGATATACCTATTCAGGCTATAAGTTCTTCTACTGCAAGTATTATGAACAGACTATTAAGAAATGTAATAATCGGTCCTGAAGGCACGGGTAGAAATGCAAATATTTCTGGCTGGAATGTTATAGGAAAAACAGGAACTACAAATGATGATTTTGATAGTTGGTTTATAGGTGTTACTCCATATGCTGTTGGAGGAATTTGGACAGGCTATGATAATCCAAAAAGAATTCGTGAAACTTCTGCTGCTATTCGGATTTGGAAGCATATTATGACAAAGTATTTGGAAGATAAAAAAAATATAGACTTTAATTATGACCCAGAAGTTGTTGAAGCAGCTTACTGCAAATCAAGTGGAAAATTAGCATCTTTGGGATGCTCAAATACTGCAACTGGATATTATAAATCTTCTAGTATGCCGGAAAGCTGTACAGGACATTCAAGAATAAAAATTACACATGAAGAACATTTTGATACTTCGAGGGAAGAAAGTTCAGAATCTCAAAATGATGAAAATGACTCGCAGCAAGCTTCGGCGTCTTCAATTGAAAAAAGGCCAGTAAATGAAAATAATCAAGAATTTGAAGATACTCAATAGCATAACTCAATTTTTTATCATATCTTAGAATGTAAATATCTCCAAACAAAGGGGGAGTCTTATGGCTATTATAGTGCAAAAATTTGGTGGTACTTCCGTAGCGGATAATCATCATTTGGTAAATGTTGCAAAAAAAGCAATTAATTTTTACAAAAAAGGAAACGACGTTATTGTTGTCGTTTCCGCTCAAGGTGATACTACCGATGAATTAATAGAGAAAGCAGAAAAGGTAGGAAATTTAATTTCAAGCCGTGAAATGGATATGCTTCTTTCTGTCGGTGAACAAATATCAGCTTCGCTTCTTGCAATGACAATAGAGAATATGGGTGTACCTGCAATTTCGCTCACAGGTTGGCAGGCAGGATTTGAAACAACTTCCGATTATGGTGATGCTAGAATAAAAAATATAAATACCGAAAGGATTAATTCCGAGCTTAGTAAAAAGAAAATAGTTGTTATTACAGGATTTCAAGGAATAAATTCAAAAGGAGATATAACAACTTTAGGAAGAGGCGGATCGGATACAAGTGCTGTGGCAATAGCTGGAGCTATGAAAGCAGATGTTTGTAAAATATACACAGATGTAGACGGAGTTTATACTGCAGATCCAAGAATAGTTTCATGTGCAAGAAAGCTTGAAAATATTTCCTATGAAGAAATGTTCAAATTATCTTATTTAGGTGCACAGGTTTTAAATGATGTTTCTATTGAAACGGCAAGAAAATATGGTGTAGAGGTAGAAGTTCTTTCTAGTATGAAACCAGATCCCAAAGGAACAATTATTAAAAATAAATCTTTAAAGGATATAAATCAGATTAGCGGAATAGCGGTTAAAAAAGATATGGTTAAAGTGATAATCAGCGGGGTTAAAGAAACAAAAAAATTAAGAGATGAAATTTTTCCTCGTCTTGTTTCCGGTAAATTTATTAAAGATCCTGATTTACGTGTAACTGGTCAAAACTCTGATGAACTTTTAGTATTTTTATCGGAAGAATCAAAAATAAACAGCTTGATTAAACTTCTGGAAGATTTGCTTAAGAGCTATGAAAAAGCTGAAATATTCTACGAAAAGAATAAATCTGAGATTTCAGTTGTAAATTTATCTGAAAGTTTAAATATAAATATAGCTTCAATAGTTTTCGAAACTTTAAATGAAGAAAATATAAATATAGAGATGGCTGTGTGTGACAACTCAAGAATTTCCGTAGTAATTGATGACGAAAATATTTATAGATGCGTAAATAGTATTCACAATAAAATTTTCGAGGAAGATTATTTGATTTGATTATAAATTATTAAACCGGCTCTTTTCCAGTGACTTTTAATTTTACATTTGTAAAAATTTCAAAATTTAAGTTAGGAAAAATTGATTTCCAATCGTCTTCTATTTTTTTAAAGTATGACGGTTGGGAATTTTTTAGTATTTTACTGAATTCAAGTATATCGACTCCTATTTTAAAAGTTTTTTTAATAATTTCATTGCAGCTTTTGAAAACTTTCTCAGAAATATTTTCTTCTATTTTTTTGTTTATTTCTTCATTGGGATAACTGCAAAAATTTTTGTCTATGGAAAATGTAGTTGCGTTTACGTCTAGGTTTACATTAAATTCAGGATTGTTTTCTTTATTTATTTGAACAGTTATTTTTGGTAAAGTTTTTTCAATAGAAACTGTTACTTCTCCAAATTCATCGGAATTTATTACATATGATCCAAAATTAGGAACTCCCTTCAAGAGCATTATTCCAAAAGCTTCTTCATCTTGTAAAAGATCGCATAATTTATCTTCTTTGAATATGGCAACACCTTTCAAATGGACTTCTTTTAATTGATTTTTTTCTTCCATTTCAACCCATGCAGCTATAGGGTCTGTTTTTTCATTTTTTAGATTAGAAATAAAATGTAATATATCTGAATTTAATTCAAGTGGTATGAGATCATGAATATTTTTAGATTTTAAAGATTTATCGCTTGGCTTTATTTTTAGTATTTCCGAAACTGTATTTGAAACGCATATTTTAACTTTTGGACGTGTTTCACAGTGCCTTATAAAAAAATCCATGAAGTCGTTAACACCGGAAGTAGCGGCTTTTTCACCTATGATTAAAATTAAGTTTTGTGAGTATACTGGCTTTAAGCTTGTTTGTTTTGATATGTTTTCCAAAGCTTCCATAACTGTTTTACCTTGTGTTTCCAGTATTTTTGTGTTTGGTTCATCTTTGTTAGCAGGATTTTGAAAATCAAGTGCTTGAATTGTTAATTTGTATTTGTCTTCATTTTCTTTTTCTATTCCCATACCCTGTACAATTAATTTTTGATGAAGCTGTTGACTTTCAGAACATCCTGTGAGGAAAAAACAAAATAGTAAAGCAGTGATAGTTATAATGATTTTACGATTCAAATATTTTTTCCTCCTTTGAAAGCTTATGCTTCTTTAAAATTATTAAAATTATAGGAATGATTACAGCGTTAAGTATTAAAAATCCTAATAGTATATTTGTTATGGAAGATTTTTTGAGTATGCCTAAATTACCCATGAAAAAAGTTAGTATGGAAGCAATTATTCCAAATGATAGAATAAAAATTCTTCTTATTTTTTCACCCCAGATTTTTTTTACTCCTTCAGATGCAAGAAGTAAGAATAAAGAACTTTTTATAAATATTCCAGCAACCCATACTCCTAGATATAAAGAGTCAAGATGCCTTAATGACCCGAATTTACCTATACTTGCCGCTGTATAAACTGGAAATATCTGAGTGGTTGCAAAATCACCCATTGTTCCAATTACAAGAATAATAATAGCTATGAATGAAATATATACTCCGCAATTCCAAAAAATAATTCCTTTTAATTTACTTCCTTTAGCAAGAGGGAAAAGTACAGCCATTGCTACAAGACATGAACTTTGAGAAATCATGTATATTGTGCCTTCCAAAGCAGATTCATTTCCATTATAAAGAAGAGGTCTGAAATTTATGATTTCGATACTTGAAAAAAGAGAAACGCTTAAGAAAAGTATCGAAAGTACAGTTGCGACTATAACAAATGTAGCGGTTCTACCGAGAGCTTCTATACCTTTGTAAGCTCCATAGCAAGAAGATAAAAGCAAAAATATAGTAAGCAATGGGATTGAAAGAGGAGGATTTACTGCATTTGATATGAAGTTATCGAAAATAGTCAATGTGTGAAGTGTTATTAAAATAAAATAAAAAATATAAAGCATTATGAATACATATCCAAATTTGCCCATTAAATCCCTTAAATTATCAAGTACATTCATATGATTATCTTTAGAAAATAATTTATAAATCGGAATAATTAAAATAAACGTTAATAAAAATGAAATAACAGCAGAAATTAAATGGTCCCATATGTCTGAATCTCCTATTAAAAGAGTACCGTAGGTCATGGTAATAACCATACGACTGATAAATAGAAGTGCAAACATTTGACCAACTGAAATTGCAGGTCGTTTTTCCATAAAGTATATTCCTACTTTCTAACCGTTCTATCCCTGACTTCTGAGCCGGGTAAATCTTGAACTTTTATTCTTTTTTTAGAAAGAAAACTCCAACCGCTTCTAACTAAAACATCTCTCATAGCGAATACATTGAAAGGTGCGAGCGGAGATGTAAAAGGAACGCCATAGCTGTTTTTAGAACATATATTTACCAAAACGAGCGTGAAAAGTATCATAATTCCCCATATTCCTAAAAGTCCGCCTACTATTATAAATGCGAATTTGAGTATTGATATAGGTTCATATAGATTTGGTATCACATATGATGAAATTGCAGTAAGTGCTACTACCATTAATGTGGGGCCTCCTATAAGTCCAGAGCTTACAGCTGTTTCACCTATTACTAAAGCACCTACTATACTTACTGCATGCCCGAGAGGTCTTGGAATTCTTAATCCTGCTTCTCTCATTATTTCATAGATAATATGAATTACAATTGTTTCGAACATCAAAGAAAATGGTGTTGTCCCAACTGCTAGAGCTATTTTACTGAGGATTGGTCCCGGAAGTATTTCAGGATTATAAGTGCTTATTCCAACATAAAGTCCGGGCAAGAGAGTTGAAAGAAAAAAAGCAAAATATTTTAACCATCTTGTAAAGGTTGCAAAGTAAGCATGCATTGAATAATCGTCTAAGTGTTGAAAATATTCTACAAAAAAATAAGGTACTATTAAAGCGTTAGGTGTGCCGTCGACTAAAATTGCAACTCTACCTTCTGAAATTTTTCCGCAGACTGTGTCTGGTCTTTCTGTCATTCCTACGGCACTAAAATGGGAAAAATCACCTTGATCTTCAAGATATGGGATTATATATCCTGATTCCATTATGGATTCTAAATCTACTTTGGAAAGATTTTCTTTCACTTTATTTAAAATTTCTTTTGAAATTTTATTTTCAAGGTAGCAAAGACATACTGAAGTTTTACTGAGTTGACCCACTTGTAAAAGTTCAAATTTGAGTTCTGTACTTTTGAGTCTTCTTCTTATTAAACTCATATTTATTGTTAAAGCTTCTATAAATCCTTCTCGTGATCCACGTTGCATGAGTTCAGAAGAAGGCTCTGAAACTGCTCTAAAACTAAATCCTTGTACTCCTAGAGCAATCATGCAATCAACGCCATCCATAGCAAAAAGAGCAAATCCGGACATTATCATATTGAATGCATCGTCAAAATTTGAGACTTGTATTTGGTCTGCCGCTACTATGATATTGTCTTTTATATACTCGTATTTTTCTCTACTTGTTTTTCCTTCTACTTTTGAATTTATAATAGGGAACATAATACTTTGTGTTATAGTGTCTTTATTTACTAGACCAGCAATAGTTATGAGTGCGCATTTAACATTTGAAACATTCAAATTTTTTATTGATAAATCTGCAGATTCTCCGAATTTACGTTTAAAAAATTCAATATTTTCAGTCAATGATTTAGAAAAAAATCCATTACTTTTAGGAGGTTTTTTATCTTTATTTTTTACATATACATCCATGAAATGTTTAATATATTTCATTTAATTTCCCTTCCTTGAACAATGTATAACTCTTAGCTTTTATTTTTTCCTGGTAAGTACAAATTTATACTAAAAAATCCGCAAGAATCTTTTGATTCTCGCGGACAAAATATATTTTTTTATTTAAACTACCAATACAAGTCTTTCAGGATGCTTTGAAACATATTTTCCCATACTTGAATTTTTAGATGCCAAGACAGCTATTATTTGAGGACATGAATTAAAAATATTATGTCCAATTTTGAAATTCTCAGCTAAACTAATTACTGTTTTTAAAGATTTACATCCTAAAAATGCTGAACTACCTAGGTTTTTCATATTTTTTCCTATTGTAAATTTTTGAAGAGATGTACATTTTGCGAAAGCACATGATTCTATACTTTCAATGAAATTAGCAAACCCAAGGGTATTTAGATTGTCGCAACCGTAAAATGCAGCTTCTTCAATTGAAATTGGCTCGTTTCCTGGTCTTTGTATTTCTTTTATACCCTTGCAATTAAAGAATGCATAGTTTGAAATATTTTTAGTTTTTTCAGGAATAGATACTATACCCTTTAATCCTGTAGGACAAATTTCTAAATTTGAATAATCTTTGCTGTAAAGTAATCCGTTAAGAGATGCGAATTTTTCATTTTCACTTGAAATGGATATATTTTCGAGAGAATCGCATCCCCAAAAAATAAATTCTTCGATGTGTTCCAGACTTTTACCGATATTAGCTTTTTTTAACTTTGTGCAATTTCCAAAAGCAAGTCTTCCGATATGTTTAACATTATTTGGAATATTTATCTTTTCCATAGATGTGCAGGAATAAAAAGCATATTCATCTATTTTTTCCAGCGAATTAGGTAAAATTATCTCTTCAATTTCGGATCTATTCATAAAGGTACCGAAAGTTATTTGTTTAACAGAATTTGGAATAATTACTCTTTTTTCATGTCCTTTATAATTTTTAAGAGTGCCGTCGGCAGTTATTTCAAAATCGGATTCTTTTGTATACTGACTTGTTTCATTTATATTTTTCGGATAATCGATTGAAAAGTCAGCATTTATTTTATAAATTGAAGATGAACACAATATTAGACCGGCTAAAATGGTTGCTTTTTTAGATTTTTTAAACCCAAACATTATTTTACCCCTCCAAATATTATTTAAATTAAACATTATTACATACATCAAGATATTATCATAATGACCGAACGCAAGTCAATATTATTTACTACTTCTTTTTAAAACTGTCTTTAAGGCTTACACTCCTGTTGAATACTAAGTTTTCTTTTGAAAAGTTATTGCAGTCTGGAGTGAAGTATCCTATTCTCATAAATTGATAACTTTCACCTACTTTAGCAGATTCAATAGCTTTTTCAGCCTTACAATTTTTGAGTGTAATAAGGGAATCTTTATTAATATTTAATGTGAAATCATTACCTTCTTCGGGATTTTCGCATGCAAATAGATTTTCATACATGTTTACCGATATATCAATGGAAGAGGAAACATCTACCCATTGGATAGTCCCTTTAACTTTTCTGCCATCTTTTGGGTTTCCTCCTGAAGACTCAGGATCATATGTTGCATATATTTCAATAACTTTTCCGTTTTCATCTTTTTTGCAACCTGTGCATTTAACAACATATGCCGATTTCAAACGAACTTCATTTTCGGGGAACATACGGAAATATCCTTTTATAGGTGTTTCCATAAAATCATCTGAATTTATATAAACTTCTCTTGAAAACCTAACTTCCCGTGATCCCGATGATTTGTCATTTGGGTTATTTTCAACTGTAAAATATTCTTCTTTGTTTTCTGGGTAATTTGTGATTATTAATTTTACAGGATTTAAAACAGCCATTACTCTTTTTGCTTTTAAATTTAAATCCTCACGTAAACAGTGTTCCAAAAATGAGTACTCTACTGTACTGTTTACTTTAGAAACTCCTATTTTTTCGCAGAAATTTCTTATTGAATCGGGAGTATAACCTCTTCTTCTAAGACCACTCAAAGTAGGAAGCCTGGGATCATCCCAGCCGTCAACATAATTTTCTTCCACAAGTCTTCTTAATTTTCTTTTACTCATAACCGTATTTGTTAAGTTTAACCTTGCAAATTCAATCTGGCGAGGTTTTTGATTTATTTCCATGTTGTTTACAACCCATTCATAGAGGGGACGATGATCTTCAAATTCAAGAGAGCAAAGAGAATGTGTGATTCCTTCCATAGCATCTTCAATTGGATGCGCATAATCGTACATAGGGTAAATGCACCACTTATTTTCAGTTTTATGGTGATATGAATGATTTATACGATATAAAACAGGATCACGCATATTGAAATTACCGGAACTTAAATCTATTTTAGCTCTTAAAGTCATAGAGCCGTCAGGAAATTCTCCGTTTTTCATTTTTATAAAAAGTTCTTTACTTTCTGAAATAGGTCTGTCCCTGTAAGGACTTTTAGCAGGTGTAGAAGCATCTCCTCTGTTTAACTTAACCTCTTCCGCAGTTAGTTCGCATACATATGCAAGTCCTTTGTCTATCAAACGGCAAGCATTTTCAAACATTTCATTAAAATAGTCGGAAGCATAATAAAATCTGTCTTCCCAATCAAAACCAAGCCATTTTATATCTTCTTTTATAGATTCTACATATTTAGTGTCTTCTTTTGATGGGTTTGTATCATCCATTCGTAGATTACAAATACCGTTAAAGGTTGCTGCCGCACCGAAATTTATGCAAATTGCTTTTGCGTGACCTATATGAAGGTATCCGTTAGGCTCCGGAGGAAATCTTGTATGCACTTTTTGTCCTTCGTATCTACCTGATTCAGAAATATCTTTTTTTATTGTTTCAAATATAAAATTTCCCATTTTTTCGTTGCTGTTTTCTAAGCAATCCATTTGAATTCACTCTTTCCTTAAAAATTATTCTTTACAAAGCATGTTTATTGCATTTTCAATTCTGTTTATAGATTCATTTTTTCCGAGAATTTCAAGTATTTCCACGGCTCCTCCTGGAGTTACGGTTTTTCCTGAAACCGCTATTCTAACAGGCCACATTAAAGTTGCGTTTTTAATTTCTAATTCAGTAGCGGTATTTATTAAAATATCGTGAATTGTTCGATAATCCCAAGAAGGAATAGAATTTAGTTTCTCTTTTATTATTTTAAGTATTTCAAGAGAACTTTCTAATGTGCTTTTACTTTTTTTGTTTTGAAATAATTCAATTTCATATGATGGAATATTTTCTAAAAATTCTATCATTTCCGGTATTTGATTCAAGGTTGAAATGCGGCTTTTTAGTAAACTTGAAATTAATTTTTTATCTATAAATTCCTTACTTATGGATTTTTCTATATATGGCATAGATAAGTTCAAAAATTCTTCATCAGACATATTTTTCATATATTCTGAGTTAAACCAATCAAGTTTTTTGTAATCAAAAATTGAAGGAGACTTACTTATTCTGTTTATTGAAAATTCTTTTTCCAACTTTTCAAGGGAAAATATTTCTTCATTGCTTTCAGGGCACCAACCAAGAAAAGCTATGTAGTTTATTATTGCTTGGGGAAGATATCCTAGGTTAAGAAGATCTTCAAAGCTGACCGCTCCGTGCCTTTTAGAAAGTTTAGATGTTGTACCGTCTTCATTTTTCCCCATTATTAATGGAAGATGAATATATTTTGGTATTTCCCAACCGAAATCTTCATAGAGGAGGTTGTATTTTGGAGTCGATGAAAGATACTCGCTTCCTCTTACAACATGAGTTATTTTCATTTCATAGTCGTCTATAACATTGGCAAAATTATAAGTAGGAAATCCGTCACTTTTTATAAGTATTTGGTCTTCCAGTTCTTTATTTTCAACTGTTACTTTGCCGAAAACCATATCCTCAAAGGATGTAGTTCCTTCTTTGGGCATTTTTTG
>CAKUXU010000007.1 GCA_934700635.1 uncultured Eubacteriales bacterium
TTATTATGCTTATATCTGCAGGAATGACCGGAGAAAGTATTTTTCCTATCCCGGATTTTTTCTATGATCATACAAAGGTTGATTTGAAATCCCTTTCTTCTTGCAGGAATTATGATGACCTTTTAAATTCAGTTAAAAAATCGAAATATTATGATATACTTATTAATTTTAAACCGAAAAAGGGCGAAAAAATAGATGTCACCGCTGTTGAAACTTCTCTTCATAACTATCTTTATGAAATAGTTTTTAAAATTATAGATACTTATGTCAAAGGGAAAGCCAAAAAAGAGCTTAAAGATTTTTTCAATCTCTATATTGATTTAAGTAATATGATAAGAATTGTCAGAATGAAAAAATTTTATAAATTGACATCTTCTTATATGATGCAAGCACTTATTAGCGGAGGAACCTTAAAAAAAGAAAAACTTGAATCGTTTGTTTGTACTCCTGACAATAAACAAATGATGGCGGATATGAAACATACTTCAATGGGTAAAAAATGGTTTTCAAGGAATCTTGATATAGTTGATAAAGTACCTAGAAATATGCGCTTTAATTGGTGTAGGCACAATATTAGATTTTCTTCTTTTCCTCCGGTTGTTTTAGTTTCGTATATTTTTCTTGAAGAAACTGAAATTTTAAATATAACTACAATTATTGAAGGAATAAAATACAGGCTTTCTCCTGATGAAATAAGAAAAATGCTTATAATTTAAAAAATGAAAGGCGGGATAACAAAGTGGCTGTATGCAAAATGAATTTAGTCAGCATTATCGGTCCGATAAAAAAACTTGATGAATTTGTAAACCTTTGCGGCGAGTCGGGAGTGTTTCAACCTGATAATGTATCTTCTTTTTATTCAAATACCGATAATTTTTTACCTATCTCTGAAGAAAATCCATATTCTTCACCTCTTTCAAAGCTAAAAAATTCAATTTATGCTTGTACTACGAAACCAGAAGATGTTGAGATTTCTAATTTTCAAGTAAGCAGAAGTAAAATAGACAAGTATGTTAATTATTTTTCTGAAAAAGTTGAGTTTTTAGTCGATAAAAAAAGAGAAGCTCAAGCAAGAATAACTAACGTAAATGAAGAGATTGAAAAATTAAAACATTTTCATGGTCTTGACAAGACTTTAGAAGATATTCTTTCATGTGAGTATATAAAAGCTCGTTTTGGAAAGATACCTCTTGAAAATTACAGCAGATTCGAAGAGATTGCCAGTGAGAGTGCTTCTCGTGGAATTGAACTTCTTTTCTTTGGATTTGACAGCGATAGTGAGTATAAATGGGGAATATATTTTACTCAGCCGGAAAATCAAGAAGAAATCGATATGATTTTTTCAAAGATGCAATTCCAAGAAATAACTATGAATAGTTACCCTAAAACACCGAAGGAACAAACTGTTTTTTTTGAAAGTCAAATAAAAGAACTTTTAAAAGAAATAGACGAATCTAAAAACAAAATTTCGGAGTTTTGGGAAAGTCAAAAAGATGAATGCATGAAGTACTATAAAAAAATAGAAAAATTAAGCATGTATTTTGAGATAAAATCTTTTGCTTCGAGGCACGGAAACAGTTTTATACTTGTGGGTTGGGTTCCAAAAGATGAAATTAAATCATTTACAAGTAAAATTGAATCTGTGAAAGAGCTAGAATATTCTATTGAAGAAGGATCCAATCTGCTAAAAAATTCCCCTCCTGTAAAGCTTAAAAATAAAAAAATATTCAAGCCTTTTGAATTTTTCGTCAGGACTTACGGAATGCCTTCGTATAATGAAATTGATCCTACGGTTTTTGTTGCTATAACTTATCCTCTTTTATTTGGGATAATGTTTGCGGATTTGGGTCAAGGATTGCTCCTTGCTTTGATTGGGTGGATAATGGTTAAGTTTATGAATATGAAGTTTGGAGAAGTTTTCATTCCGTGCGGTCTTTCTTCGGCACTGTTTGGTTTGATTTTCGGATCTGTATTTGGTTTTGAACATGCTCTTGACCCAATTTATAAGAGTATTTTTGGTCTAAAAGAAAAACCAATCGAGGTCATGGAGCCTTCTTCCTCAAATATGATAATTTACTCTGCGGTTGGCATTGGAATTTTACTCCTTATTATGTCGATGATTCTTGGAGTTTACTCGATGGTAAAGAGGAAAAATATTGGTGAAGCTATTTTTGGACCAAATGGAATATGCGGTTTGATATTTTATATTTCGGCAATATATATGATGCTTGATTTAATGGTATTTAAAACAGGTTTAGTTAATAGTTTTTATATAGTTTTCTTGCTTATTTTGCCACTTTTCATTATTATGTTCAAAGAAGTGCTTATAAAACTCATGGAAAAAAGGAAAGATTGGCAACCTGAAAGTTGGGCAGATTATATATCTCAAAGTTTTTTTGAACTTTTCGAAATACTTTTAAGTTATGTAACAAATACAATGTCGTTTTTAAGAGTAGGTGCATTTGTACTTGTTCATGCCGGAATGATGATGGTAGTATTTACTATTGCTGAAATGGCAGGTCAAGGAATAGGTTATTATTTAGCACTTATTATTGGAAACATATTTGTTATAGCACTTGAGGCTTTACTTTCCGGTATACAGGTTTTAAGACTTGAGTTTTATGAGATGTTCAGTAAGTTTTTTGAAGGTCAAGGAAGAGAGTATTCACCTGTTACTGCTAATAAAGCAGTCAGATAAAAAATAAAAATATTTGGAGGATTAACATTATGAAAATTTTATATTTTATTATTCCAGCATTACTTATAATCTTTAGTTCATGGATAGCTGTTAAAGTAGTTAAAAGAGGAGCAAATAAGAAAAAAGCAGTTTTGTTTCAAATAGCATCTGTCGCAATTTTTATGTTTATATCGATTTTCTCTTGTGCAAGCAGTGCTTCTGCAGTAAGTTCTTCTGAAAGTAGTTCTTCATCAGGATCTAGTGTTCAAACTACAGCAAGTTCAAAAGCTTCCGCATATGGTGTTGGATTAATTGCTGCCGCTTTGGTTACAGGACTTTCAGGTATAGGCGGAGGAATAGCTGTTGCTTCTGCTGCACCAGCTGCTATTGCTGCAACTTCTGAAGATCCAAAAGCATTCGGTAAAGCACTTATTTTCGTTGCACTCGGTGAAGGTATTGCTCTTTACGGATTGCTCGTTTCAATTATGATTTTCGGTAAATTAGATGTACTTCTTCAATAGGAGGTAAAAAATGAGATTTCAACTTATAAGTGATAATACAGATATAATAGTAGGCATGCGTCTTGCCGGTATTTCCGGAGTTATGGTTAAGGGAGTCGAAGAGACTAGAAAAGCACTTTTGGAAGCAGTTCAAATTGAAGATGTTGCAATAGTTTTAATAACTGAAAATTTAGTTAAACTTTGCGAAGATCTTGTATACGAGCTTAAGATGAAATGTCATAAACCTCTTATAGTTGAAATACCAGACGGAAAATCCGGAGGAAGAAAAAAAGATTCCATAACAAGGTATATAAGAGATGCTATAGGATTGAAAATATAGTAAACATAAAGCTTTTAAGTTAGGAGGGATTTGACTTATGCGTAAAAGCTATAAAGCAAGCAATTTTTTAGACACTATAAATAAGTATACTAAGAGAAAACACTCTGAAACTTTAGAAGATATTAAAAAGCAAGAAGAAATAGAACTTCGTAAGGCAGAAGAGGAAATAATCGAAGATGCAAACGCAATGATAAATAAAGAATTAATTGCAATGAAAAATAAAGTATCTATAGAAGTTTCGAGAAAAGAGTTGGCAGAAAGAAAAAAATTCTTCCGCCGAAGAAAAGAAATTATGGAAGACATGTTTAAAGAATGTCATAAGAGGTTGGTTGATTTTTCTGTTTCCGAAAGATATAAGGAATTTTTAAAAAAGTATGCCACAGCAATAGCAAATTATTTACACAGCAGTGATATAGTCTTATTCATTAAAGAAGAAGATTTAAAATATAAAGATATAATTTGTGAAGCTTTTGGAAAACCTTGTGAAATCGTTGGAGATAAAGATATTTTAATAGGTGGTATAAAAGGATATAGCCGATCTCTTGGAATAATAGCTGATGAAACATTAGATGCAAAACTAAAAGAACAACTTGATTGGGCAGCTGAAGAATTTGGAATTTTATTAGTTTAGGTATTAAAATATTTTAAACTAGGAGGATAAGCGTTTAGTTCAAATACTATACGCTTCTTTGATTAATATGAAAGAAAAAAATGTGATATATGGAATAAATGGTCCGGTTGTTACTGTAAAAAACACCAAATCATTTTCAATGATGGAAATGGTTTACGTTGGAAAAGAACGTTTAATAGGTGAAGTTATAGGAATAACCGATGAACAAACAACAATTCAAGTTTATGAAGAAACTACAGGGTTAAAACCCGGTGAATTAGTTGAAGGAACTGGCGGACCTATGAAAGTTTGTTTAGGTCCGGGGCTTCTTGACAATATTTTTGACGGTATAGAAAGACCGCTAAAAGCAATAGAAAATCAAAGTGGAGTTTTTATTTCCAGAGGGTGTAATGTCGAAGCGCTTGACACCGAAAAACTTTGGAATACTGAAATTTTGGTAAAAATCGGTGATTTTTTATCCGAAGGTACTGTTTATGCAATATGCAAAGAAACTTCTATAATTGATCATAAATGTATGATTCCTCCAGAAACTTCTGGTGAAGTTATTGAAGTTAAGCCAAGTGGGAAATATAAAGTCCATGATGTTATAGTAAAAATTAAAACGGATAAAGGTGAAATCAAAGAGCTTTCACTTTGCCAGTATTGGCCTATTAGAAGACCTCGTCCGGTTAAGAAAAGACTTCCTTCAAATATTCCTTTGATTACAGGTCAACGTGTTATTGATACATTGTTTCCTGTTGCAAAAGGAGGCGTTGCAGCTGTTCCTGGAGGATTTGGAACAGGTAAAACCATGACTCAGCATCAACTTGCAAAATGGTGCGATGCAGATATAATAGTCTATGTTGGTTGTGGTGAACGTGGAAATGAAATGTGCCAAGTAGTTGATGAATTTTCAAAGCTTATGGATCCAAAATCCGGAAAACCTATGACTGAGCGTACTATATTAATAGCAAATACTTCAAATATGCCTGTTGCTGCTCGTGAAGCTTCTATTTATACAGGTATAACCCTTGCAGAGTATTACAGAGATATGGGTTATGATGTTGCTATAATGGCAGATTCAACTTCAAGATGGGCTGAGGCTCTCAGAGAAATTTCTGGAAGACTTGAAGAAATGCCCGCTGAAGAAGGATTTCCTCCTTATCTTCCGTCAAGACTTTCAGAATTTTATGAAAGAGCTGGAAGAACAAAAGTTTTAGGTGGACTTGAAGGATCTGTTACCATAATAGGTGCGGTTTCTCCTCAAGGGTCGGATTTTTCTGAACCTGTAACTCAAAATACTAAACGTTTTGTTAGATGTTTTTGGGCTCTTGACAAAGCACTTGCATATGCAAGGCATTACCCTGCTATTAACTGGATTAATAGTTACAGTGAATATTTTTCTGATCTTGATAAATGGTATAACGACAATGTTGGATATTCATTTGTTAAATATAGAAAAAAAATAGCATCTATTTTAAGTGAAGAAGACAAACTTATGGAAATAGTTAAACTTGTTGGTGCAGATGTTCTTCCTGATGACCAAAAATTGATAATTGAAATAGCAAGAGTAATAAGAGTTGGATTTTTGCAGCAAAATGCATTCCATAAAGAAGATACTTTTGTTCCTCTTGAAAAACAAAAAAAGATGATGAAATCCATTTTGTATCTTTACAAAAGAATGCGTCAGTTAATTTCTGCTTCTATACCGATTTCCAGAGCTCTTGAAAGCGGAATATTCGACAAACTCACAAGAATAAAATATGATGTTCCAAATGATAAAATAAACAAAATAGATGATTACAGAAAAGAAATTGATACTGTGCTTGATAAAATTATTAGTGAAAAGGTTTAAAATTTAAGGAGGTGTATTTTTTTAATGGTTTTAAATTATGTTGGATTAAAAGAAATTAGTGGTTCTCTTATAGTTTTGGATGGAGTTGAAAATGCTTCATATGAAGAAGTTGTTGACATAAAATTAAGTGATGGAAATTACAGAAAAGGCAGAGTAGTTCAAATAGATGGTAAAAGAGTAGTGGTACAGGTTTTTGAAGGAACAGGTTCAATATCCCTTTCAAATACCAGTGTTAAACTTCAAGGCCATCCTATGGAAATTTCTCTTTCTCCCGAAATACTGGGAAGAGTTTTCAGTGGATCAGGTAAGCCTCTTGATAATCTCGGTAGAGTTTTCCCTCATAAAAAAATGAATATTAATGGAACTCCAATAAATCCTATATCAAGAGTATACCCGCAAAATTATATTAATACAGGAATTTCAGCTATTGATGTTTTATCGACACTTATAAGAGGTCAGAAATTACCTATTTTTTCTGGCTCAGGTATGAAACATAATGAGCTTGCTGTTCAGATAGCACGTCAAGCAAAAATAGATGATAAAGGAAAAGGAAATTTGGCAATAGTTTTTGCTGCTATGGGAGTAAAAAATGATGTTGCGGAATATTTCAGACGTAAATTTGATGAAACAGGCGTAATTGAAAGGGTTGTTATGTATCTTAACCTTTCAAGCGACCCTGTAATCGAAAGAATTTTAGCTCCGAGATGTGCTTTGACAACCGCTGAGTATTTAGCTTTTGAACTTGGAATGCATGTTCTTGTTATAATGACGGATATGACTTCATATGCAGAAGCACTCAGAGAATTCAGTTCTTCCAAAGGAGAAATCCCTGGAAGAAAGGGTTATCCTGGATATCTTTACTCTGACTTTGCATCACTTTATGAAAGAGCAGGAATGGTAAAAGGAAAACAAGGATCTATAACTCAAATACCTATTTTAACAATGCCTAATGACGATATTACTCATCCTGTTCCGGATTTAACAGGATATATAACCGAAGGTCAGATAGTTTTAGACAGATCTATGGACAGAAAAGGAAATTATCCTCCTATTTCGGTTCTTCCTTCTCTTTCTCGTCTTATGAAGGACGGTATCGGCGAAGGATTCACCAGAGCAGATCATCCAGAACTTGCAAATCAGCTTTTTGCAGCATATGCAAAAGTTCAAGATGCAAGAGCACTTGCATCGGTTATCGGTGAAGAAGACCTTTCTGCTATCGATAAGTTATACATTGAGTTTGGTAAAGCTTTCGAAAATAGATTTATAAGTCAAGGATTTAACGAAAATAGAACTATTGAACAAAGCTTAGATCTCGGATGGAAGCTTCTATCAATTTTACCGCGTCAAGAACTGGATAGAGTCAGTAGTGAAACATTGGATAAATTTTATATTGAAGATAAAGATCTTCTTAAACGTAAAATTACTATCGATTTGTTTGAAAACGATGAAAATGACGAAGATATCGATGACAATTAAGTAGAGGAGGGATTGTAATTGATTGCTCCAACAAAAGGGAATTTAATAGCTACAAAAAAGTCTTATGATTTATCAAAAGTTGGTTTTGAGCTTCTTGACCGAAAAAGAAATATCCTTATTCGTGAAATGATGACTTTAATTGAAAAAGCAGAGGAAATACAAAGCAATATTGATGCAATATATACCAAAGCTTTTAACATGCTTCATAATGCAAATATTTCACTTGGTGTTTGCCAAGAGCTTTCTCTTGCTGTACCTATTGAATCTAGATTAAAGCTTTCATTTAGGAGCGTTATGGGTGTTGAAATACCTATTGTTCAGTTTATAGAGCTTGAAAATGCAGAAGTTCCATTTGGACTTTATAATTCAAATTCAGATCTTGACAAAGCTTACTCTTGTTTTAGAGAGGTTCGTAGATTGACAGCAACTTTAGCAGAAGTTGAAAGCAGTGTTTACCTTCTTGCCAATGCAATAAAAAAGACTCAAAAGCGAGCAAATGCACTTAAAAATGTTATGATCCCGAAATTTGAAAGTATGATAACATTTATAACTGACGCATTGGAAGAAAAAGAAAGAGAAGAATTTTCGAGACTAAAGGTTATGAAAAATAGCAAAAAATCAAAATAGACTTTCTAAATTTAAGAAAGTCTGTTTTTCTTGATATAAATAAATAATTTTTTTGATTTGCTATTGACTTTTTTATGGAATATATTTATTATATATATGTGAAACAATATTTTTAGGGTTTATATGCATATTTTTATTTAAAATTAATTGAAAGAAGGTATTTGTTATGGCCGAAAATGAAGGTAGCACTTTATTTAGAAAGAGTAGTTTGGAGAGAATATCCTCACCGGACAAGTTAAATGATTATGTAAAAGTAACAAATCCGAGCTTGGTAATTTTGTTAGTAGGGATTTTTACTATTTTAATAGCTGGAATAGTTTGGGCTTTTTCTGGTGTTATTCCAAAAACTGTTGAATTAAATGGTATGGTAGCAACAGATGTCAGAGGTAATGAAGGGGTTTATTGTTTTGTCCCTCTTTCAACGAGTAAAAGGCTTTCTGAGGGAATGGAAGTTCAAATCTCTCCTGATTATGCTGACAGAGAACAATACGGATACATAAAAGGTAAAGTTGTGTCCGTAGGGTCAAATATTATAACTACTGAATATTTGTCAAGTAATTTTCCTAATCCTCAAATATTTTATTCTTTAATTTCTTCAAGCACAAGTGGAAATTTAGTTGAGGTTAAACTTTCTATGAATGAATGGTCGAGTGATGAGGGTGAAAAGCCCGAAATTACTGAGGGAACAGTTTGTAACATTTCTGCTATAACTGGCGGAACTAAAGCCTATGAGCTTATGTTTAATAAATAGTTAGATTATTGGAGGTGATTTTTTATGGGTAAAATTTGTAAAGTGCCGGTAGTCATGCAAATGGAAGCCTTGGAATGCGGCGCAGCTTGCCTTTGTATGATTGCAGCATATTACAAAAAATGGCTTCCGCTTACTCAAGTGCGTGCTGACTGCGGTGTTTCAAGAGACGGAAGTATTGCTAAAAATATTTTAAATGCAGGACGAGCATATGGATTTAAAGCTGCTGGATATCGTTTAGAGCCTTCGGCTTTGGAGTCGTTGCCTCTTCCGGCAATAATACACTGGAATTTTAATCATTTTGTTGTACTTTGTGGTGTCAATTTTAAAAAAGGAAAAATTTACTTAAATGATCCTGCTAGAGGGAAAGTTACTGTTAGTCTAGAAGAGTTTGATCAATCTTTTACAGGAATAGCACTTACTTTTGTTCCGACGGAAGAATTTAAACCCGAAGGAAAACAAAAAAGTGTACTTACTTTTGCGAAAAGGTGCTTAAAGGGTGCGGTTGGACCATTTATCTTAGCGGCTCTTGTAAGTTTTGCACTTAATATTATGGATACAGCTTCGCCAATATTTAGTAAAATATTTATGGATAATCTTTTGTCGGGATCTAATCCAGAATGGCTTTATCCTTTCTTAATGATTATGCTTGTAGTATTGGTAGTACGCGTAATGATTGAAATTATACAATCTATATATTGGTTGAAAATAGAGGGTAAATTTTCTCTTATTTCCAGTTCGAAATTTATGTGGCATGTTTTAAGATTACCCCTTGATTTCTTCTCTCAAAGATATGTCGGTGATATAGTTTCAAGACAAGAATCTACGGGTACAATAGCATTAACACTTATTAAAAAAATTGCACCGATGTTCATAAGAATTATTTCTATGTTTTTGTATCTTTTCTTTATGATACGTTATAGTTTGGTTTTGACTTTAATTGGAATCGGAGCTGCTGTTTTAAATATGCTTATAGCTAGATATACAGCTAATAAAATGCTTAACTTTCAGCGTGCTTCCGCACAAAACCAAGGTAAAATCGTAAGTGTTACGTATACAGGATTTGAGATGATTGAAACTATTAAATCTACTGGTGCTGAAAGTGGTTATTTTGAACGTTGGGCAGGATTTTTTTCGAAACAAAATAATGATAATGTTGCAGTATCTAAATTTACTCAATATATTGGTGTTTTACCAGAAGTAGTTGACAGCATTGCCGGACTTATACTTCTTTTCTCAGGTGTTTATTTGATTATGCACGGTCATTTCACAATAGGTATGTTAACAGCTTTTCAATCTTTCTTAACTAAGTTTTTTGCTCCTATAAGTGAAATAATAGACATTTATGAAAGCTTTATAAGCATGCGTTGTGAAATGGAAAGAGTTGAAGACGTTCTTGATTATCCTACCGATGTAAATGACAAAGAATCTGTAAAAACGCAAAATTCTGAACGCAAGCTTAAAGGAGAAGTTAAGCTTGAAAATATAACTTTTGGATATAGTAAACTTGCTCCTCCTCTTTTGGAAAATTTTAGTATGACACTTAAACCTGGCGCTTGGATAGCTATAGTCGGAGGAAGTGGAAGCGGAAAATCAACTGTTGCTAAACTTATTACCGGACTTTACAAACCGTGGAGCGGTAAAATAACATTTGATGGTCTTACGAAGGACGAAGTCGGATCTTACAGATTTCATAGTTCAGTTTCTATGGTCGATCAAGAAAAGGTTATGTTTCATGACACAGTTAAAAATAATATTAAAATGTGGGACGACTCTATAGAAGATTTCGCTGTAATGATGGCTGCAAAAGATTCAGATATTCATGATGCAATAGTTGCACGCCCAGATGGTTATAACCATGTTCTTAAAGAAGGCGGAAGAGATTTTTCAGGCGGACAATGCCAGAGAATAGAAATTGCAAGAGCGCTTGCTCAAGAGCCTACTGTTATAATTTTAGACGAAGCTACTTCTGCTCTTGATGCAAAAACCGAAAATATTGTTATGAAAAATATTCGTCGTTTGGGTTGTACATGTATAGTGGTTGCTCATAGACTTTCTACAATAAGAGACTGTGATGAAATAATCGTTCTTGATAAGGGAAAAGTAGTTGAACGTGGTAAGCATGATGAGCTTATCAAAAACAACGGAAGATATAAAGAACTGGTTATAACTGAATAAAAGGAGGCGACAATTTAAGTATGAGTAAAGAATTTTTGGAAAGTCAAATTGAAAGACGGCGTAAAAGTGATGATGCAATGTTCCAAGGCGCTTTTTCAGATTTGCTTTCTATAGTCGGAATAAATGTTTTAAAAGCAGCTAAACAAACAAAAGGATCAGTGGCAGAAATATTAAAATATCTTGGCAGAGAAGTTCCTGATGTTCCTGATAATATAACCGATCTTGACTCTCAGCTTGAATATATGTTGAGACCTTCATGCACTATGAGACGTCGAGTGGAACTTAAGGGTAATTGGTGGAAAGATGCTACTGGGTGTTTTTTAGGAAGTACTAAAGACGGTGATGTGGTTTCGATACTTCCTGGAGCATGGTCTGGATATTTTTATAGGACACCTGAAGGTGAAGAAATAAAAATAAATGAAAAAACAGCAAAAAATTTAAATGTTGATGCATTTTGTTTTTATAAATCTTTTCCTTTAAGAGAATTAAAAATAAGAGATTTAATAAAATTTATGATCTCTAATTTTTCTAAGGCAGATATTGCATTTATAATTGTAACTGCTTTTGTATTGCAGTTACTTGGAATGTTTACACCTCATGTTACAAGGGTTATATATAATATCCTTATTCCTTCAGGACAAGATTCTTTGATACTTCCTATTGCTTTTTCTCTTTTCGGTGTAACCATTGGAAGTATGATTTTAGGAATAGTTAATAAAGTGGTGACTAACAGATTTAGAACTAGATTTATTTTGACAGTAAACAGTGCTATTATGATAAGATTTTTTAGTTTACCGACGAAGTTCTTTAAAAATTACACTTCCGGTGAACTTGCAAGTAGAATGGGTCATATTTCATTACTTTGTCAAGAAATCGTAAGTGCAGTTATGTCTACAGGATTAACAACTTTCTTTTCGTTTGGATATTTATTTCAAATGTATTTATTTGCACCAAGTCTTGGTGTTCCTGGTATGATTATTATAGTGATAAATATTTTGTATTTAATTTTTATGACTATATTTAGACAAAGGATTTATAGAAAAAAATTAGATTTGTCTCCTAAACTGCAGTCACGTGTATTTGCACTTTTCGGAGGAATCCAAAAAATAAAAGTTGCCGGAGCTGAAAAACGTGCATTTGCAAAATGGGCAGAGCAATATTCAGAAGTTGAAAAGCTTGATTACTCACCGCCTTTATTAATAAAAATAAGTGGTGTTATCAGTATAGTAATATCCTCTTTAGGAACAATTTTACTTTATTATTCTGCCATTACAAATGGTGTAAATCGAGGAGATTATATTGCTTTTAGTGCTGCATATGGTACGATAAGTAGTGCTTTAATGACTTTAAGTAGTGTTGCACTTGAATTTGCAAATATAGGACCTACTCTTGATTTAATAAGACCTGTTCTTAATGAAAAACCTGAAAGTAGTTCAGGAAGAAAAATTTTAACTTCTATTTCTGGAGATATCGAAGTTTCAAATATAACATTTAAGTACAATGAGGATGGACCGACTATTCTGGATGATTTAAGTTTGTCAATTAAACAAGGAGAGTATATTGGAATAGTTGGAAAAACCGGTTGCGGAAAATCTACTCTTATAAGAATTTTACTTGGATTTGAAAAACCTCAACAGGGAACTGTTTTTTATGGAGGAAGAGATCTTTCGAATTTAGATTTGAGAAGTGTTCGTCAAAAAATAGGTGTGGTTATGCAAAATGGATCACTTTTCCCTGGTGACATATTTTCAAATATAATAGTTACTTCTCCTTGGAAAACTATGGAGGATGCTTGGGAAGCGGCAAGAATAGCAGGAATAGAAGAAGATATAAAAGCTATGCCTATGGGAATGCATACAGTTATTTCCGAGGGAGCCGGAGGTATTTCGGGTGGTCAAAAGCAAAGACTTATGATTGCCAGAGCAATTATATCGAAGCCAAAAATACTTATATTTGATGAGGCGACTTCTGCTCTTGATAATATTACTCAAAAACATGTTTCAGACAGTATTTCTTCATTTCAAAATACAAGGATAGTGGTTGCTCATAGACTTTCAACAATTAGAAATTGCGACAGAATAATAGTTTTGGACAAAGGAAAAGTTGCTGAACAAGGTACTTATGAGGAACTTATGAATAAAAAAGGACAATTTTATGATTTAGCAATTCGACAGATTTCGGAATAAAATATTTTGTGCAATTAAGAAACCGCTCAGAAGAGCGGTTTTTATCTTTATAGTGCTATTTTATAAAACTAAGTCTATTTTATTTTCTGCAAATGCTTCTGTTGTAATTTTTACTAAATCATCAAAACTAATGTTTTTATTTTTATTTGCGGACAATTTATTTTCTAAAGAATTGCATATTGCAATACGTTGATCGGGTTTTACATCTTGTTTTAAAATATAAAAGAAAAGTGAAATAAACGACGCAGAATCAAAAAAGTCTTTTGATGGCAAATCTTTCAATGCTTCCGTATATTCGGATATAGCATTTTCTTTTGGGATATTTTTACTTTTCTTAAATTTCAAGTTTTCAATGTAACCCAATTCCTGTAAGATTTCCGAAGTATACATAGCTACTTTTTCTACATCCATAGTTTTGCCCAGGTCTGTTACTATTTTTTTCAATTCTTCATGCTCTAGCCATTTACCATTAGTAATTTTATCATATACTTGCTTCTTTTCTTCTGAAAATCCACTAGCAGCATTTTGTAGAGCATCAGTAGCTTTCTTTATTTCTTCGTCAAGGTTTTTAGATGATTTTAAAGAATCTATTCTTTTGGTATAAATTTCAATGATTTTTTGATTTGAAATTTCGGTTAAAGATGTACGTCCAGAATTAGCTAATATAATATAATCTAGTATGTCTTTTCTGTTAATATTATTTTTGAATTCATTAATATAGGTGATAAGAATTTCTTTTGTATTTTTACTTTTAAAATGATTATCAAAATTTTCTTCAATTTTTTCATATACTGGGTATTCTTGATCATCAACTTCTAATTTGATGTTTTTATAATAGTTTTCTATTTGTTGAGTATATTTATCATTAATAACTATTTTTTTAGTTGAGAAATGTTTGTATCCCGCAATACTTGCAGCAGTGACACCTATGGGTACTACAATAGCAGTTGCAAGAATGGCTAGAGATTTACCTGGATTTTTCTTAACGAAATTAACTATTTTACTTGAGGAATTTGAGCCATTGTATTTTTCAGCACTTGACATAGGAATTGCAGCTGTAGATAAAGTTAATGCTGAAAGCAAAGTAGCAGTTGATTTAGAAAAAAATCTATTCAATTTGCCGCCAGAAACAGAAGAAAGCTCGTCTTCATGAATTTCACTTATTAGAGAATTAAATAATTCTTCATAATCTTTTTCAAATACATCATATGATCCTGTAAATCCATGTTCCTTGAAAAGATCATAAATATCTCTAAGTGAACAATCAGAATTTTCTATTTGTTTTAAAATTTCATTATTGCTTGCAATTTTTTTCAATGATTCTATAAGTTCAATATTCATAAAAATACACTCCTTTATTTTATATACTTCACATATATTTTAGTATGAGATTATAATTTTGTCAATTCAAATCTAAAGATGATAAAATAATTTATACCAAGGGTAATTCTTTATTTTCAAAATTAAAAATAATTATTTTAAGATTTTAGTTGTATACTTATCTAAACATAAATTATAATTTTATTTGAAATATTTTATATAAGGGGTGAGATCGAAAAAGTTAAAATAAAAATTTCTTTTTCGAATATACACAAATGAAAAAAATAACAGTGAACTTAAACGACTCTGGCAAACGAATTGATTCTTTTTTACAAAAATTTATTTATAATATACCACTTTCGCTTATATATAAATACATAAGAAAAAAAAGGATAAAAGTTAATGGAAAAAAAGTGACACAGTCATATAGACTTGTCGAAGGGGATTTAATAGAGCTTTATATAAATGATGAATTTTTTGAAAATTCAGATTATAAATTTGAATTTAAAAAAAGCAGTTTTAATTTGGATATTATTTATGAAGATGAAAATATTTTGATTGTAAATAAACCTGCAGGATTGATTGTTCATCCGGATAAAGAAAAAAAGAACGAATGTTTAATAAACAGAATAAAAAACTATCTTTATCAAAAAGGAGAATACGATCCCTTAAAAGAAAATTCTTTCTCTCCTTCTCTTGCAAATCGAATAGACAGAAATACTTCAGGATTGGTAATAGCTGCTAAAAATTCATTGTCTCTTGCGATTTTAAATCAAAAAATAAAAAATCGAGAGATAGAAAAATCTTATGTTTGTATAGTTTGCGGGAAAATGGAAAAAAAGTCTGCAGTATGTAAAGCTTATCTTTATAAAGATGAATCAAAAAATAAAGTTTATATAAATGAAACCAATACTTTAAGAGATTCAAAAACAATTTTGACTTCGTATGAAGTAATTGGTGAAACAAAAAACTTTTCTTTACTTAGTGTTAAGCTTTTAACGGGTAGAACTCACCAAATAAGAGCGCATTTTGCTTATATGGGTCATCCTATTTTAGGGGATGGAAAGTATGGTCAAAATACTTTAAATAAAAAATTTAAATATAAATATCAAGCACTTTGCTCAAGAGAAATTTATTTTAATTTCAAAAGTGGTGCTTCCGAGCTTGAATACTTAAACGGAATGAAAATTTCTTTACCTAAAGAAAAAATATGGTTTGTAAAGGACTTTTATGAAAATCTTTGATTAAAAGTTGAAAAATCTTGAAAACATAATCATAAAGCAGACGTCTATTATAGAGGACATTAGAAGTATTGTTATGCAGTATCCTGATTTTTTTAAATGATTTTTGATTTCATTTCTGAGATTTTTAGATTCTTCTTTAGATAAAACATTTTTTAAAATGCTTATTGAGAATTTTATACATTGAGATGAAAATATAGTTAATCCTATAGATGAAATAAAAATCCCGGGAAGAAGTATTAAAAGATAAAAAGCTATTCCTTTTAGACCATGTATAAGATAAAGATATCCTGCGGTTATACCTAATCCAAAGCCTTTAAATCCCATTATGAATGGTATGAAGATCATTCCCCAACAAGAAAGTGAGCAAAGCTCCAAAAGTAAAGCAAATATACTTAGTATACATAAAGAAGATATAAAAATTTCAACGTTTGATTGGGAAAGTCTTCCTTTAAAATCACTTAAGAAAATAAAATCAAGTTTATAAATAAATTCCATGCTTATAGAAGAAACTGAAACCGTACCGAAGATCATACCGGCAATAAGACATATAAACAAAAATATAGTGGATTTTTTGCTTTTGCTTAAATTTAGAAAATCATACTTTTCAATTAGTGCTTTTGCATTTTCAATTGTTTTTTTCATAACTACTCCTTAAATTTTTACATCTTTTTTTGACTTGTACTTCAATATTTATGGTTTTAAGTTTTTGAATATGATTAATTTTAAAAAATTTATAGATGTTTTTTTGAGTATATGTAAAAATAAGTGTTTGAAAGGTCGGTATACGAAAGGAGTTTTTAAAGATATGAGTGATGATAATTTTGAAAATAGATTAATAATTGCTATTGGCGGTTTGATGGTTGCATGTTTAATAAGATATAATGCATTTTATATCGGAAAACCTTTTCAAGTTTCGCCGACCGATACAAAAACTTATGAAATTGTAAAAAATTATTCAACAAATGAATCTTCTGAAAACTCAAAAGACAAAAATCTAATTGTTAATATTAATACAGCTTCTCATTCTGAACTTATGAAGCTAAATGGTGTAGGAGAATCCATTGCAAGTAAAATAATTGATTACCGTGAAACTCATGGAGGCTTTTCAAGTATTGAAGAGATTATGAATGTTAGTGGAATTGGAAAGAAAGTTTTCGAAAAAATAAAAGATAATATTCGTATATAGCTTTACTTACGGCGGTAAAAAGCTTATTATATAAATAAAAATTTGAGATTTGAGGAGTTATTAAGTGAAAAAATTTTCTTTTTTAATTATGGTTACTTTTTTATTTTCTATTTTGACTGGATGTAAGAACAATGCAAACAGTAAATTTCAAATAGTTACTTCGTGTTATCCTGTTTATATAATGGCTTTAAACATAGCAAGAGACATTGAAGATGTTGAAGTTACAAATATGTGTGAAAAGGCTACAGGTTGTCTTCACAATTTTCAAATAAGATCGGAAGATCTTAAAAAAGTTGAAAAATCTAATGCTTTTGTTATAAACGGTGCGGGAATGGAATCTTTTCTTGATAAATTATTAGCTGAACTTCCAAAAGTCAAATTAATTGATTCAAGTGTTGGAATAGATGTTTTAGAAAATGAATGTGATCATCATCATGAAGACAGTGAAGAACATGACGAGCATTGCCATATGGAAGTTAATCCACATATTTGGATGTCAGTTGAGAATTATATAAAGCAAGTTCAAAATATTTCTGAAGGTCTTTGTAAAATTGATCAAGTTCATGCAGAAAAATATAAATCGAATGCTTCAAAATACATTGAAAAACTTTCAAGTTTAAAAAATGATATTTCAAAGGATTTAAAAACTTTAAAAAGTAAAAATATCATTACTTTTCACGAAGCCTTCCCCTATTTTGCAAAAGAATTTGGACTTGATATTGTTGGAGTTATAAATCATGAACCCGGAGAAGAGCCTTCTATGAAGGAAGTAAAAGAAACAATAGAGCTTATAAAAGAAAAAAATGTAAAAAGTATATTCGTTGAGCCGCAATATCCTGAAAGCACAGCGAGAAGTATAGCATCTGAAACAGGTGCAAAAGTTTATACTCTTGACCCTGCTGTAACAGGGGACGGATCTTACAATTCTTATATAGATACTATGAAAAAGAATAGCGAGACTTTAAAAGAAGCATTAAGCTAAAATTTAGTAGAAGGAATTAAAAATATGAACGAGTGTCATTGTAGTGTTAAAATCAAAAACCTAAGTGTAAAAAAAGGTGGCCGTTTAATTCTAAACGGTGTAACTTTGACTGCAAATCATGGAGAAACACTTGCTCTTATAGGAAAAAATGGTGCTGGAAAAACAACTTTATTAAAAGCTATACTTAATAGCTCTGATTATGGCGGAAGAATAGAGTTTTTTAATTCAGATGGTAAAAAAATAAAAAATCCAAGAATAGGTTACGTTCCGCAAAAAATGAGTTTTGATTCAAATACACCTATTACGGTAATGGATTTATTTTGTGCAAGTACTTCTAAATTACCTGTTTGGATTGGTCATGGAAATAAAAAAAGAGCGATTGATTTACTTGAAAAAGTAGGTATACATACTCATATTGAAAGTCCGATAGGAAGACTTTCCGGAGGAGAACTTCAAAGGGTACTTCTTGCCTTTGCTCTTGAACCAAGACCCGACATTTTGCTTCTCGACGAACCGGTTTCTGCAGTTGACAGAAAAGGAATCAGTAATTTTTACAGTATTATAAATTCTATGAGGAAAGATTATCATATGCCTGTTATTTTAGTTTCTCATGATTTAGGACATGTTATAAAATATGCAAGCTCTTATGCACTTATAAATCATACTGTTTCAGAGATCGGGAAGGCCTGTGATTTAATTCAAAGTAAAAAAGTCAGAGAAACCTTCGGTTTAGATTTAGGAGGGATACAAGATATATGGAAATAATATATTCTCTAATGGAAAGTATTCTTCCTTTTTCTTGGGTTAATTTTACTTTCATGAAAAATGCATTTTTGGCAATTTTACTTATAACACCTTTGTTTGGTTTGGTTGGTACAATGATTGTTAATAATAAAATGTCATTTTTTTCAGATGCTTTGGGTCATTGTGCATTAACCGGAATTGCTTTGGGAGTAATTTTAGGAATAAGCAATTATTCGGTTGCTATGCTTGGATTTTCAATAATTTTTGCACTTGGAATATCGGTTATAATGCAATCGGAAACTTCTTCTTCAGACACAATTATAGGAGTTTTTTCTTCGGCAGGAATTGCTTTGGGAGTATTTATTTTGTCTTTTAGTGGTGGATTTTCAAAATATTCTTCTTATTTAGTTGGAGATATTCTTTCGATAACGAAAAAGGAAATTTTAGTATTGGCAATTACACTTGTGGTAGTTATCATAGTTTGGGTTTTATCGTTTAACAAATTGCTTTTGTCAGGAC